>JARLHB010000132.1 GCA_031292465.1 Ignavibacteriaceae bacterium | reverse complement strand
ATAAACCATTCATTCTCATAAGTTTCCGATTCTGTTCCTATACTTACAATTGTATTATAGTCAATGCTCTTTACCGATAGTACACTTTGATTTGATACATTTTGAATATACATAGCTGATAAATTATCAAATTTAGTTTGAGAATATATTGGCTTTATACTAGATACAATTAAAATTGATAATAAATATATATACACTTTTTTACTCATAAATGGTCCTTAATTGTATAAATGTGGTTTTAATAATGGAGGTAAATATTGAGAAATTATGATATTTATAATGCCAGTTTTATATAGAAATATTTGATGTATCAAAAAAATATATGTAATGTCTTTAGGCTAATTTTCAATCAATAAAAATTATTTCTTGCCGCATCTATAAATGCAAGAATATTCTCCCATGGGATAGTAGGATCCAAAATATGAGCGGGAGCTAAAAGCAATCCTCCATTAGGGCCTAATACATTAGAAGTTTCTTTCACTTTTGCCCGAATCTCTTTCGGAGTTCCATAAGGCAAAATACTTTGGACCCCGATTCCTCCCCAAAAAGATAATTTATCATGATATTTATTATATATCGATTGCTGATTATTACATTCAGGTTGTATTGGATTTAGAATTTCAACGCCAATATCAATAAAATCATCTATTACGTTTTCTACCTTACCACAGCTATGCATAAAAATTATTATGTCAGGGTTTATATCTTTCGCAGCTTTAATGATTCTTTTCATCCTCAATTTGATGAATTTATTGTATATGTCTTTATCCATAAGTTGCCCTTGCTGGCTTACTATGTCATCTCCAAAGCGGATAATATCAACTCCTGTCTTCGCAAATTGACAAACTTGATTAATACGGATTTGCGTAAGTGACTCACAAATAGTGTGTGCTACTTCTTCGTTTGTATAAAAATCCATCATTAGCTGTTCAAATCCCCGCATCAACCATGCGGTTTCAAAAATTGTCTGATACATTTCACCATTAACTGCGTAACCTCTATCATGATAAGATTTAACCTTTTGTTCAACTGATGTGTACCGGTAAGCTGCGTCCAAATCGGGCCAGTTGTATTCTTCAATTTGTTTCTCGTTGTCGGATAAAGCTAAAGGATGATATTTATAATCAGGAATTTCATATCGGGTTGGAATCGCTCCAATTCCCCACTCGTCAAAGGTAACATTTTGTTCAACCGGCACATCAAAATATTGCGTGTAATCTAACTTAAGTTTAGTACCGCCAGGAATGACGAAACGGGTATCAAAGTCAAAATACTCATCAGGGATTAAAGCTGATCCTGTCTTTTCATAATAAGTTTTCATCAGCCGGGGTGTAAAAGCTCCCCAACTTATCTCAAAGGGAACCCGGTCAGGTTTTTGCTTTTTAATTAGAGTCTTGAAAATTCTTTCTCTTGGTGTCATATTATCACTCCAAAAATAAATTTTTGACTATTTTGAAACTGCTATGAATCTTTATCTTTACCGTTATTGGTCTTTTTCATAATCTTTAAAAAATTGCATGAATTGGTTTTCCAGACTCATTCGGGAATATTAAGATATAAGCAGTCGTCCCGGATTCAGTTGCATCTCTTCGATCCGGAGATATAAGCAAACATCCCTCCATAGCAGACATCTGATGGGTTGGCCAGCCAAATAATTCCATAAGAGTAATTGTTTTCTTTTCATGCTTTTGTAATTCCAGATGAACAACCTGTTCTTTATAAACGGCGCTTTGGTCATTCTGTTGATCGTAAAAGGAACCATAGTATGGTATATGTTTCAATGTATAGTCAGCAAAATGGTCTGTGTTATTGCTGAGCACTATCTCTGAATACCAGCCAGGTACAAATGTTTTTTCATTATGCCAATAGTTAGTATATGGTATTACAAATTGTTTTAGATCGTTATCCCAAGGCCCCGGTACTTTATAGTCACATGGATTCCATGCGATAAAATACGAACTATCGCGATCGGAAGATACTCCTTCTGGTGTTTCATGCAGTAAGAAGAAATAAAATGGTTTTGCGCTGGAAAATTCTGCGGTACCTACAAAATTTGAATTAGGGCCTACCGGCCAGTCACGCTTTAACGGTACAAATATCGGGCTCATATAGACGTTATCGGTAATTCCGGACATTGGCTTCAGTTTGTAGGTTTTCGTATAAGTTCCGACCTGACCATTGGCAAAGACAAACTTCGGATCATCGCTGATCATCTTCCAGGTAACAGTGATTTCTTCAGAATCCGGATTGAATAATGAGGTGGCAAAGTCCTGAACATTCCAGCCCTTGTCGGTCTTGATAGCGCCAGACCGTATTTTGTCAAATCGAAAGATTGTTGATTTCTCTCCTGATATTTTTTCAGTTTTATTGATTTCAGACTGAGAATATACTCCCGGTGTTAGAAAGGATGAAAACAGAATTAAGAAAATACACAAAGCGAAATGTTGTATTAAGCATTTCATATTAAACTCCTAAATTTATTTGAGTTATTGTAAAAATAGTAACTACTAAAATTATTGATTTTAATCTTTTTTCGTTATCGGTATTTATCATAATAAAAACATCTTTTGATAAAATTCACTTCAGCAGAATCATTTTTCTTGCCAGTGAAAGATCCCCCGACCGAAGTCTGTACAAATATACTCCCGATGCCAATCCTGAAGCTTTGAAATTTATTGTATAGCTGCCGGGTTTTTGTTCCTGATTAACCAATGAAGATACTTCCCGGCCTAGCACATTGTATACTTTCAGTATAACCATGCCTCCTTTAGGAATGCTGTATTTAATTTCAGTTATTGGATTGAATGGATTAGGGTAGTTCTGTAACAAACTATAAGTGCATAGTAAATCAGAATCTTTTTTTTTAACGAAAGTAATATTTCCAAATATTTGTTTTACGGAATTGAGATAACCAAAGCCATATTGTTCGGTTGGATAGATATAGTGCCCTTCTTGCATTTCGTTCCAACTGTCTAAAAAAATCAATTTGCTCTCAAGACTGTTTTGGTCGCGTTTATCAATTAGATTTTTAGCATCGTCAAGCAAGGTAGCATAATTATCTGGTGTAAGCCTGAAATATTTCATTTTACCGCCCCATGGTGAATCGTCATATCCCATGCTACAAGTAACAAATTTTGGCAAAACACTGTGTTCATCCTGACCTTTCCAGCAATACTCTTCTACCGTTATAGATTGTTCGTCCGAATAGTAGCCGGAGTTACTCTTAACAGGAAAAGCGCCTGAAACATATGACGGCCAATGATATGCGTTACTATAATCCGCACCTATGTATTTCCAATCGCTATTGTCGTGAGTTATATAATCATCTGTACACCATTGGCCCAATATGATAAGGTCAGCAAAACCAGCATCCTTTACCATCTGCCTGAATTTTGTTATGGCGTCTTTCGCACTATCCTGTCCACCACATTCATTAATAAATGAAGGTGAATAGAAAAAAGATATTACAGGTTTATTGTCAATCGTAAGATAGTTCGGATTCTTAAATAAATGACTAATCCAATAAGGAACCAGATTATTCAGAAAGTCTTCTTTATCTTTTATTCCGCCGGATATGCCAGGGAAATCCAATGTGATCCACATAATCATAAATTTTATTTGGCTTTTGTATTTTGCCTGCGCAAGCCCGTTTATCCAGTGGTCATAAATAGCAGTTACATCATGTTTGCCAACAGATGATTCGGTTCTAAACCAACAGTCCAAAAAGAAGCTTATTCCATTGTCAACAGCCATTTTAATATCCCAATCCATTACTTCCGGCGAACCCTCTTTATAAAATCCGGTTACTGGTCTTCTATCAGGATAAGGCGCTATCTCATTCCAGCAATTTGGACGCGTACTTACATCCCAGAGATTACTCATTTCTGCACCAACTAAATATCTACCTGTATTTACTTGTTTTGGGACAGGAACTGCATAATCGGGATTTACCATCTTTATCTGCCACTTCTGTGAGGCGCTGCTGTCTAATGCTGTCAAGCTAAGAGTATTATTTTTTAATGTCAGATACTTACCCGTCTTTACATTCTCTATTTCCCACTCATTTGTTCCCGTATTAGTCATTCTCCATCTCTGGTTATCATTATCGGCTTCGCCTTTAACTACTATTGTTTCGTCTGATGAATCCGATATTACTTTTGACGAGTACAAATTCTTCAGCCTGTAATATGATGGATAATTCACGTCCTGCACTACAAACCATTCATTCTCATACTCCTCTGCTTCTGTTTCCAGACTGACGGTTGAACCATAGCCAATGCTCTGAACAGACAACACGCTTTCGCTTGTACTGTTTTGAATATACATTGCAGCAAGGTCATCAAATAATGATACGGGAGGATGGGTAGAAGAATCATAAAGTACCGATACACTATTACCCATATAGTTAGCCGTAACTATATCAGGTTTACCATCATTGTTTATGTCCGCAATTACAACTGATGCGGGATTAGTTCCTGTCTTAAAATCAAGCTTTGGGGAAAAGGTAATAGACGAAGCATTAAGAGATGTTGTATTCATGAAAACCGATATGGTATTGGCATATATGTTGGCTGTTACTATATCCGGTTTACCGTCGTTATTCAGGTCGTCGGCTGCAACATAAAAAGATTGGCTTCCCATATTAAAATCAGATTTAGCAGAAAATGCCGGTACTAATGCTCCGGATGAGGTTATGTTTAATAAAATCGAAATTGCGCTGTCTATGCTGCTGACAGCCACAATATCCGGTTTACCATCTCCATTCAAATCTGCCAGTGCAACAGAAACCGGCGTAATTCCCGCATAAAAATCATTCTTAGCCGAAAAAGTAGGAATTGAGGCATTAGTTTCAGTTGTATTCAATAAAACAGATATAGTGCTGTCTTTATTATTATCATTTGCTATTATAATATCCGGCATGCCATCCCCGTTTACATCGCCTGTGGTAACGAAATATGGCCCAATCCCCGTATTAAAATCGTTTTTAGCCGAAAAAACAGGGTCCATTGCGCCTGATTGAGTTTCATTTATTAATATAGATATTGTATTTGCACCAAAGTTTGATGTAATAATATCCGGTTTTCCATCGCCATTTATATCTGCAACTGCAACTGAAACCGGTGATTTGCCGGAGTGGAAATCAATCTTATTAGAAAAACTTGGAGTAGAAGCGCCAGGTTCAGTTGAATTCATAAACACTGATACAGTACTATCATCAACATTAACTGTAATAATGTCCGGTTTTCCATCATTATTAACATCCGCAATTACAACAGAAGCCGGATGCGGCCCGGTAGCAAAATCAGCTTTTGATGTAAAACCGGGCACAGAACCTGCGGGAGATGTATTTAATAAAACTGAGATAGTATTAGCGCCATAATTAGCTGAAACCATATCAAGTTTACCGTCGTCGTTAAAATCTCCAATAGCTATAACGCGAGGATTTCCACCGGTTGGAAAATCATTCTTTGCTGAAAAATTTATTTCCTGCGAGTATGAATTCTGATAAAGGCAAAAACAAACTACCGCAGCAATTAAAAAATTATTTATCTTCATTCGATGTCTTTTACAATAATTATTTTAAAACACTAATGTGCAATAAGTAATTATTTTTTAAAAATCACTTTTAAAGAATGTTCGCTTAACAGTTTTCAAATACTCAAAACCATATTGTTCCGTAGGATAGATATAATGACCTTCACCGAATTCATCCCAGTTATCAAGAAGAATAATATGACTTGCAAGATTGTCTTGATTGCGTTTTTCTATAAAGCTTTTTGAATCTTTTAACAAAGTTGTAAAACTGTTTGGAGAAAGTCTGAAGTATTTCCTTTTACCGCTCCATGGAGAATCATCAAATCCCATTGTACAAGTAACAATGTTAGGAATTGCACCTTTTGCCTGTCCATTCCAACAATATTCTTCGGCTGCAATCATTTGTTTATCTGTATAGTAGTCGGGCTCATTCTTTACCATAAAAGCTCCATTGGCGTATGAAGGCCAATGATAACCACTACTATAATCTGCCCCAATACGTTTCCAATCGCTGTTATCGTGGATTTGAGGATCATCCATAGTGCACCATTGCCCAATTAGAATTAAATCTTTAAATCCTGCAGTTTTAACCATCAATTTGAATTTTGTTATTGCATCTCTGGCACTATCAGGACCACCACATTCATTGATAAAAGTTGGAGCGTAGAAAAATGATATTACAGGTTTATTATCAATTTTAAGATAGTTAGGATTTTTAAAAAAGTGTTCAATAAAATATGGGGCTATATTATTCAGAAAATCTTCTTTATCCTTCATTGCGCCACAAGTGCCCGGTATATTCCAGGTAATCCACATAATCATAAACTTTATATGATCTTTATATTTTGCTTTCTCTAGTCCATCTATCCACTGATCAAATGTCCCCTTTACTTCCGCTTTCCCAATTGAGGACTCCGTCCTGAACCAGCACGGCATAAAGAAGCTTATTCCATTATCTACCGCCATCTTTATATCCCAATCCATTACTTCCGGCGATCCTTCCTTAAACCATCCTGTAACCGGCTTTCTGTCAGGATACGGGGCTATCTGCTTCCAGCAATCCGGCCTTGTTGCTACATCCCATAAATTACACATCTCTGCTCCTATCATATACCTGCCTGTGTTTAACGGCTTCGGTTCAGGAACTGCATAATCAGGATTTACCATCTTTATGTTCCACTTCTGTGAAGCGCTATTGTCTTTTGTCTTCAGACTTAGCGTATTATTGTCCAATGTAAGGTAACTGCCTGTCTTTACGTTCTCTATTCCCCACACATTTGTACCTTCGTTTACCAGATTCCATCTTTGATTATCATCAGACCCTTCTCCGGTCACTACCAGCGTTCCGTTTGATGTATTTGACATTATCTTTGATGAATACAAATTCTTCAGCCTGTAATAAGATGAATCACCTGCATCCTGCACAATAAACCATTCATTCTCATAAGTTTCCGATTCTGTTCCTATACTTACAATTGTATTATAGTCAATGCTCTTTACCGATAGTACACTTTGATTTGATACATTTTGAATATACATAGCTGATAAATTATCAAATTTAGTTTGTCCAAATGCCTGCTGACAATATATAAGGCATGAGAATAGATATGCAAATATGACCAGGTTAAAATTATTCTTCATTAATAATTCTTAAATCTAATCGTAGGGAAAATTATTTTAGTCAAATGATGTTAGGGGAACTATATATTCCTGAAGCAGCAATATTTATATTTAATTCCGCTTCCGCATGGACAGAGTTCATTCCTTTGGGGCTTCAAATTTGGAAATCCTTTATCCTTTTCTATTAACCAGGCCATTATGTTTGAGGCCGATCGTCCGCCCTTTAATTCGTTTACCATAAATTTCATATAAATATCAATATGATTAAAAAACTTTTTATAACCAGCGCACAAATAATTTAATCCGTCTTCACCATCCGGCGTTTTAATAAACCTATGCTTTGGGCATTCACCGTTACAAGCAAATCTTACTTCACAGCTTTTACAATATTGGGGAAGCAGCGCAAGCTTATCATTTCCAAATTTCCTTTGCTGATCTGAATTTACTAACAATTCCAAAGGATTTTCCATTATATTGCCGAGCTTGTTTTTAGGATACACGTAATGATCGCATGAATAAATATCGCCGTTATGTTCAATAATCATTGCACTGCCGCAAGTTTTTTTAAATACACAGAGCGATGGCTGAAAGCCATACCACATTTCAAGTGAAACATCAAATAGTTGAATGAATATTTTCCCCACATCTTTTCTTACCCATTCGTCAAAAATAGCACAATAAAAATTGCCGAATTGAAGGGACTCAACAGACCAATCTGTGACAAGTGCCGACCCGCCAAATTCTGGTGAAACTAAACTTAAATTATCTCCTTCCGCCTTTTCAGCTAATCTTTCCACTACCGGAATAAACTGCATATAGCCGCTTCCGATTTCCTTCAAAAAATTGTAAACT
>JARLHB010000131.1 GCA_031292465.1 Ignavibacteriaceae bacterium | reverse complement strand
TCGGCTTCCGCGTTGATCTGGCTTACGGGCAGGCCATGGACATCGTTAACAGCGATGCAAGCGTGGGCTCGCAAAAATCCTTAAAGAATATTGAGCAGGCTTATCTTACTGCCGTTATTCCAATCGGCAACGGGCTTACAGTCGAGGCAGGTAAAATGTCAACTCACATGGGCGGCGAAGTTATTGAGACTTTAGGCAACATAAATTACAGCAGGTCCATAATGTTTGCATATGCTATCCCCTATTTCCACATGGGAGTATGCGCAAGCTACCCGTTCAGCCCGCAGTTCAGCGCAACATTATATGTATATAACGGCTGGAATAATGTGAATGAAAATAATACAGACAAATCAATTGGTGCGGAAATAACCTGGATTCCCTCTTCAGCCTTTACTTTTATTGAAAATTACATAGGAGGCGCTGAAGAGCCGAATTCAACTGCCAAAAGACATGTATTTGATTCTATCTTTAACATTCAGGCCACTGATGCTTTATTTGTAACTGTTAATGCAGACTATGGCCAGGAATCAAATCAGGCGGGATTGCTTGTATGGAAAGGCGCTGCACTGACTGCTAAGTATTCTATAAACGATGTTTCCGCAGTAGCCGCAAGAGGTGAATATTATTATGACCAGAACGGGTTCACTACAGGAACAGCCCAGGCCTTAAAAGAAATTACGCTTACTTATGAATATAAGTTCGGCGGAAGCTTAGTTACACGCCTTGAATACAGAAGAGATTTTTCCGATATGAACACATTTGAAGATGAAACAGGCGCATTTACAAAAAACAACCAGAACACCATACTGATTGGCTCGGTTTATTCGTTTTAATTGTAAAGGATAAATATGAGTATAATCATTAAAGAAGGATATAAAATATACTAAGTTGACGGATACTAATTATAGATACTAAGAAAGGTAGTAATGGAAGTATTACGGTCATTTTTAATTTTTATACTTGCCGGATTGTGTGAAATAGGCGGCGGCTATCTGATATGGCTTTGGTTAAAAGAGGGCAAACCGCTGTGGTATGGTTTATTGGGAGGAGTAATACTGGCTTTATATGGTGTTGTTGCAACTTTACAAAGTTCAAATTTTGCAAGGGTGTATGCAACTTATGGCGGAATATTTATTGTTATGTCGCTGCTGTGGGCATATAAAATAGATAATTATATCCCCGATAAATATGACATGATAGGTGCAGCAATTGCTTTAACTGGTGTTTGTATAATTTATTATGCACCCAGAACTTAGCATGTATTAATGAGTAAAAGGAGTAATAGAATTACAATAAAATCTAAGTTATTAATCCTGCCAACAAATTTAAGTTCAGCCATAGCCTGCCTGAAGGCTGCGGGAATTGAAGCGGTAATAAACTTTTTCGCAGCAATTCTTCCTGCCTCATGCAGGTTATATTATTTTATGCTATATTTTAAATAAACGAAATCATGGAATCAGAAATATCCATATCAAAATCAGCAGCAAGCTTTTTGGAAATGATAAAAGCTTCACAAAGGGGTAAGCTTAAAATCTATTTAGGCCTTGCCGCAGGTGTTGGAAAAACTTACCGGATGTTAATGGAAGGCCATGAGCTTGTTAAAGATAATATTGATGTATTTATCGGATTTGTAGAGACACACGGCAGAAAAGAAACCGTAAAACTCCTTGAAGGTCTTCCCTCCATAAGAAGAGAACAAATATTTTACAAAGGCAAACAGCTGGATGAAATGGATCTGGATGCTATTCTTGTACAAAAACCCCAGGTAGTACTTGTAGATGAATTGGCTCACACGAATGTTCCGGGATCGCGGAATGAAAAACGCTGGCAGGATGTTCTTGAAATAATAAACAATAATATAAATGTTATTACAACAGTCAACATTCAGCATATAGAAAGTATAAGAAGTGAAGTTGAAAAGATTACCGGGATTGAAATAAAAGAAAGGGTGCCTGACAAAATAATTCAAATGGCTGATGAGGTTGTTAATATTGACTTAACAATTGAAGAACTGATTGACAGGCTAAATGAGGGCAAGATATATGATAAGAGTAAAGTTTCAACCGCCTTGCAGAATTTCTTTCAAAAGGATAAGCTGCTTCAGCTAAGGGATCTGGCGCTAAAAGAAGTATCCAGACAGGTGGGGCGCAAAATTGTCCGGGAGATCCCTTCCCTCCAACGCGGGAAGATGAATTCCCTTATTACGTGCATTAGCAGCAACAGTAAGCCCGCTGCAAAATTAATACGGCGCTCATCAAGGCTCGCATCTTTTTATGATTCTAAATGGTATGTGGTTTATGTACAAACCCCTAAAGAATCGCCATCAAGTATAAATCCAAAAGATCAACGTTATTTAAGCAATAATTTCAAACTTGCGGCAGAACTTGGGGCTGAAGTTATTGAGTTAAAGAATAAAGACAGAGCTAAAGCAATTTATGATATTGCATCCGAGAAAGAAGCCGGGTTAATTGTTATCGGTGCGCCGGTAATTTCCTGGAAGAATAAAATAATTTATGGTAATTTGTTTAAAGATTTAACAAAATATATAGGTAATTTAGATATAGACATTCTCATAATATCAAGCCATGAAAAAAATTAAAAATAAAATATTCGCCGGTGTTGCTACGCTTTTTATTGTAATAATTATATTAAGCGTGCTCGGCATTGTATTTATAAACCGGATCGCTCAAAGCTCTAAAGGGACCATAAAGGATAATTACCGTTCGGTTGAATATGCAACTGAAATGTCTAAGAACCTGAATTTTATTTATGAGTATGCAATCGGCAAGATATATAACAAAGATAAAAGCCTGCCGGCTTCTGAAGTTGATAATAATAAGTTAAAAACAAGCATTAAGGAATTTGAAAGGAATTTGTATTTAGAATCCAATAACATTACTGAAATTGGCGAAGCGGAAACTGCCGGGGCGGTTCAACAGAATTACAAAACATTCTTAGCTGCAATAAACGATATTCAAAATAATAAATTTACTTCCGGGACTGATGAACTAAATATAGTCAGGTCGTATTTTGAAGCGACTAATGAGAATATATACGACGTATATAAACTAAATATTAATGCAATATTGAAAAGAAATATTGTAGCAGAGAACTCGGCGGAACAGGTAACAATCTACATGGCAATTGTAGGCTCCCTTAGCATAATACTTACCCTGTTCTTTATACTAAAGTTCCCCGGAAAAATTGTCAGCCCCATTACAGAATTAACAAACAAAATAATAGCTATATCGGAACGCAATTATAACCAGCAGCTTAATATAACTTCTAACGATGAAATGGGAGAACTTGCCAGATCTTTTAATGTTATGGTTCAGAGGTTAAAGGAGTACGAAGAGACAAATCTTGATAAACTACTTTTTGAAAAAAAGAGGATGGATGCTGTAGTAAGGAATCTTCAGGATGCAGTTATGATCCTTGATGAGAACCGTAATATTATTATGGCAAATGATGCCACATTGAAATTAACAGGACTGAAAGAGAATGATATTATCAGCAAGTATGCCCCAGATATTGCTGCAAAAAATGATCTTGTACGTACAATGATTACTAATATTATGTCCTCTCCATATGAAGATCAGCCGAGCGATATTCAGCCAATTAAAATTGTTTGTGACGGTAAAGAACAATTTTACTCCCTGGAAACAATTGCGGTTGATATTAAATCTTCTGTTAACAAGGATAATCTGGTCGGATATATTCTTATGCTTAAAAACATTACGCGGTTCCAGGAAAGGGATGCTGCTAAGACTAATCTGATTGCCACTGTCTCGCATGAATTAAAAACTCCTCTTTCTTCTATTAACCTTAGCTTAAAATTATTAGAAGATAACAGGATTGGAGCAGTAAATGAAGAACAAAAAGGCATAATAAAATCCATAAGGCAGCAAAGCGTAAGGCTTTCAAAATTTGTAAATGAGCTATTGGATTTTTCACAGGCAGAAACCGGTAATATAAAATTAAAGATTACCAGTGTAAAACCGGAGGATATAGTTGAACTTGGAGTGGTTGCATTAACTATGATTATGGCGGAGAAGAATATTCAAGCTGAAACTATAATGCAGCCGAATCTTCCTTCTATTCGGGCGGACCTTGAAAAATCTGTTTGGGTGCTTGTAAATATCCTGAACAATGCAATACGTTATTCTTCTGTCAATAGCCGGATAATTATAAGTGTAATTCAAGCAAACGGTTTTGTGGAATTTTCAATAAAAGATTCAGGCCCGGGTATTTCTGAAGAAAACAGCAAAAAGATTTTTGATAAATTTGTTCAGGTAGGCGATAAAAAATCAGCGGGCACCGGGCTTGGACTTGCTATAGCCAAAGAATTTGTGCAGTCTCAAAAAGGAGATATACATGTAGAAAGTAAAGTTGGAGAAGGAAGTACATTTAGTTTTACTTTACCGGTAGCAGATATATAGTCCTTGTAGAATTTATATAACTTAATATACTTAGGAATTCGCATTCTAAGATTAGTTTTTTTCTAATTGGATTTTGATTATTATGCTTTTTTAGATTGATAAGAATTCTATTTTTTATCTCTGCCTCACACGCAGGAGGTCAGTGGTTCGAATCCACTAGCGCCCACTCTTTCTATCCACTATATTAATTTATTTTTTTATTCTCTCCCCCATTTCGTGATGCAATTCTCACATATCGGTTTATATTCGTATGTTTT
>JARLHB010000130.1 GCA_031292465.1 Ignavibacteriaceae bacterium | reverse complement strand
TCCTGTATTTTGATGATTTATTGGTAGGTGCGGCAACCGGTTTATATGAACATTTCGAAAATCCGTCAGGCACGGTTTCAAGCAATTTAAAACCGGCGTTATTTAAGTTAGAGCAAAATTATCCAAATCCGTTTAATCCGGTAACAGTAATAAACTACTCTATTCCTAAAGCCGGTTTAGTTACTATAAAAGTATATGATGTTTTAGGAAGGGAAGTAAAAACTTTGGTAAATGAAAACAAGCCTGCCGGGAATTATAACATTGAATTTAATGCGGGTAAATTTGCAAGCGGAGTTTATTTCTACCGTATGCATTCAGGTAACTATTTAGAGACAAAAAAGTTTATATTGATGAAATAATTAATATATCTATATGTGCAAAACAGTGTTTGAAGGTTATCGCCCTCCGCAGCATTGGACGGTGATAACCTTCAAAAATACTTCTTCTTTGAATTTAATTGATAATTATCCAAAATGAGTGTAGATTTATATGAGTTTGTAATGAATATTTATTCCCAAATAATAAAATTTAGGAAGTTATAAGAATGACTTTAAAGAAAACAAAGACGCATATTAAAATTGAGCGCGCTGATTGGGAAAAGATGAAGAATAATCCTGCATTAAGTGAAGCAATTGAATTGCTTGAAGATATTTCTGATCTTGAAAAGGCAAAGAAAGTACGCGGAAAAACAGTTACAATAGAACAATATTTGAAAAAGCGTGGCTTATAATATCTATATAAAACCTTCTGCATCTAAAGATTTAGATACCTTGCCTGATGAGCAATTAAAAAAAATTCTGCACCATATTGAATTATTAAAAGTGGAGCCACGCCCAATCGGTGTACAGAAACTATCTAATAAAGAAGGTTACCGTATCCGATCGGGCAGCTACCGCATTCTTTTCGAGATAAATGAAAAAATTAAAACTATTTCAATCTATCGTGTAAAACATCGGAAAGATGCTTATAAATAATAATCCATCATTAAATAAATTCCGCAATTATCTGCTCGTACAATTCCTGCCTGCCGCTTATTTGTTTAGGCTCGCCGTTTTTAACTGCCAGTTCGCGCAAATCTTCAAGTGTAAGGCCGCCCTGTTCAAATTTAGCGCCGCTGCCGTTATCAAATGTTGAGTAGCGCTGATTTCTTAATTCAATGTAGCTTGAATCGGTAAGAATTTTTTCAGCGATTAGCAATGAGCGTGCAAATACATCCATTGCGGTAATATGTGCAATAAATAAATCCTCAGAGTCTGTAGAGTTGCGCCTTACTTTTGCATCAAAGTTTACTCCGCCTGTGCCGAAACCGCCTGCAGGTGAAATTATAAGCATAGCTTCAATTGTTTCATAAAGGTTAACAGGGAACTGGTCGGTATCCCATCCGTTCTGATAATCGCCGCGGTTGGCATCCATGCTGCCGAACAGGCCTGCATCAACTGCGCATTGTACTTCATGCTGGAAAGTATGTCCGGCTAATGTAGCGTGGTTAACTTCTATGTTCAATTTGAAATCTTTATCAAGCCCGTAATGGCGTAAGAATCCGATTATGGTTTCAACATCAAAATCGTACTGGTGCTTTGTCGGTTCCATGGGCTTGGGCTCGATAAGAAAAGTACCCTTAAATCCGTTCTTGCGTGCATAATCTCTTGCCATCGTAAGGAACCTTGCCATATGCTCTTTTTCGCGTTTCATATCTGTATTAAGCAGGGAAGAGTAGCCTTCGCGCCCGCCCCAGAAAACATAATTCTGTCCGCCTAATTCTATTGTTGCATCAATAGCGCGTTTTACCTGTGTAGCGGCGTAAGTAACTACATTAAAGTCAGGATTAGTAGCTGCTCCGTTCATATACCTTGTATGGCCGAATAAATTGGAAGTGCCCCATAGCAGTTTAACTCCGGAAGCTTTTTGTTTCTCTTTGGCGTATTCAACCATAGCCTGTACTCTCTTATCAGATTCCGCGATAGTATCGCCTTCATCAACCAGATCAAAATCATGGAAGCAATAGAAGGGGGCACCCATTTTAGTAATAAACTCAAAAGCGGCATCCATTTTTTCTTTAGCGCGTTCAACCGGATCGGAAGCATTGTTCCATACATATTTTCTTGTATCTTCACCAAACGGATCGCGGCCCGCTCCGCAGAAGCTGTGCCAGTAAGCTACGGCAAAACGGAAGAACTCTTTCATGCTCTTTCCGGCAACAATTTTATTCTCATCATACCACTTGTAAGACAGGGGATTGCGGGAATCTTTTCCTTCATATTTAATTTCCCCAATCCCCTTAAAGTATTCTTTATTTCCTGTTAAGTAATCCATATTACAACTCGTTTCTTTTATATTTTTAGAATAGTTTTTTACTTATTTAACAAAGTGCTGTTTAACCTTGAGAGCCATAATTCATACGCTCCCAAATGTTTCTCTACATCGGTAATGACGGGATTTATTTCCCCCGTTTTGTTTAGCGATTTAAATGCGTCATCAAACGATTTATAGAATCCTGCACCGTAAGCAGCCCCTCTTGCAGCGCCCTGCGATCCGTCGGTATCATACAACTCAATAGAAGCACCCGTTACATTTGCCAGGGTTTGCGAGAAAACAGGACTTAAAAACATATTTGCTTTTCCGGCCCTGATTATTTTAATATCCAGCCCCATTTCTTTCATTATATCTATGCCGTACCTGAATGAAAATGCAATGCCTTCCTGCACAGCCCTTAAAACGTGAGATATACTATGCCGGTTAAAATCAATTCCTATAAACCGGCAGCCGATACTTTTATTTTCCAGTACTCGCTCTGCGCCATTGCCGAAGGGAAGAACGGATATGCCGTTTGATCCGGCTTCAATGCCTTCTGCAAGCAGGTTCATTTCGTTGTAAGACAGTCCGTTTGCAAAATTTTTCCGCGTCCATGAGTTAAGGATTCCTGTTCCGTTAATGCACAGAAGAACTCCGAACCTGTTTTGTTCATTAGTGTTGTTAACATGCACAAACGGGTTTACACGTGAAAGCGGATCGAAATTAGATTTATCTATTACGCCGTAAACCACGCCTGAAGTTCCCGCAGTTGCTGCAATTTCACCCGGGTTAAGCACGTTTAGTGAAAAAGCATTATTCGGCTGGTCTCCTGCACGGTATGAAACAACTGTGCCTTCACTAAGCCCCAGTTCATCCGCTGCGTATCTTGTCAGTTTTCCCTGTACGGAGAAAGTCGGCTTCACATCTGATATAAGTTTTTCATCTATATCGTAATAAGATAAAACATCTTTTGAGACTGAGTTAGTTTTAAAATCCCATAAGATGCCTTCAGATAATCCTGAAACAGTTGTAACAGCTTCGCCCGTCAGTTTCATTCCGATAAAATCACCGGGAAGCATAAATTTATTTATCTTTTTGTAGTTATCCGGTTCATTATCTTTTACCCATTTTAACTTTGAAGCCGTAAAATTGCCGGGCGAGTTTAGCAGATGCTCCAGGCATTTAGCCCCGCCTATTTCTTCAAAGGCTTTTTTACCTGTTTCAACCGCGCGGCTGTCGCACCAGATTATAGAGGGCCGTATTGCTCTGTGAATTTTATCTACGATTACAAGTCCGTGCATTTGATATGAAATGCCGATACATTTTATATCGTCCTTATTTATACTGCCTTCGCTTAAAACTTTAGCAGTTAGTATCTTTATGCATTCCCACCAGCTTTCAGGATCCTGCTCAGCCCAGCCGGGATGTGGGGAATTAATTTTCATTTCCTCTTTAGGATAGAAATCACTCGTTACAACTTTGCCCGTTTCAATATCAATTATTGAAGCTTTAATTGAAGAGCTTCCAACATCATAACCAAGACTTAACATTTAATATTCCTTTCAAACAATATTAGCGTGCTACGCCAAACGGTGAAAAATACAAGAAGGCCGCTATTATTATAACTACAACAATAAGAGAAAGCACAAGGTCTCTTGTATTCCAGCTTGCACGTGATTTTGCTTTATCCTCCGCAACTGTTGTTGCAAACGTAAGTCCGTTTAATTGTTCCTCGGACGGTTTTTCCGTCATTAAGCTAACGATAACCAGAATAGCTACTGATACTATAAATAGAAGTATACAGAAGTAAAGGAAGTTAAGAGTTGCAAAAGCATAAAGGAAACCGCTTAAATCATTCCTGAATAATTCAAGAACAATTCTTACACAGCCGATAATAAATCCGCCTATCATAGCTGCCCAGGCGCCTTTACCATTTATTCTTTTTGAAAATACGCCAAGCAGGAAAACAGCCGCAATAGGAGGCGCCAAATAGGATTGAACGCTTTGTAAATACTGGTATAAAGTGCCGGAAATTCCAGCCATAATCGGAATCCAGACAACGCCGAGAATAACTACAACTCCAGTGGCTATTCTTCCAACTTTTACAAGTTCCTTCTGGCTGGCCTTAGGCTTAATCTTTATATAAATATCCATT
>JARLHB010000129.1 GCA_031292465.1 Ignavibacteriaceae bacterium | reverse complement strand
TCCGGCTTGTGCCGTAAACATACGTTGAGTTTTATTTATGGTTTATCTTGAATACGTATTGACTTTTAACACAGTACCTTTGTGGTAAAACTTCTTCGCCACAAAGACACGAAGACACAAAGAAACACTTAGGGATTGTAGTTCTTCAGGATTGTGTCCTTTAACTTATTATCAGGCAGCATGTTTGGATAATCAAGAGTATAATGCAGTCCCCTGCTCTCTTTACGCTTTTTGGCGGATTTAATTATTATATGAGAGCATGCAACTATATTCCTGAGTTCAAGTATATCTTCAAATACTTTTGTACGGCGGTACAGTTCTTCTGTTTCCACAAAAATATTATGAATACGCTGTTCTGCCCGCTGAAGCCTCATGTTGGACCTGACTATACCAACGTAATCCCACATAACCTGTTTAACTTCCCTTGCGCTGTGAGTAATTAAAACTTTTTCATCGTGAGATAAAGTGCCGGAATCATCCCAGTCCGGTATTTCAGGAATAGCGCCGGAGAATTTATTTATAAATTCTTTAATATTTATTGATGCTCTTTCAGCGAACACAACACCTTCAAGCAATGAATTGCTGGCAAGCCTGTTAGCGCCATGAACGCCCGTCATGCTTACTTCCCCGCATGCATAAAGGCCTTTTAGGGAAGTTCTGGAAAATTCATCAACCACCACGCCGCCGCAGCAAAAATGCGCAGAGGGGACAACCGGTATATATTCTTTGGAAATATCAATCCCTGATTTCAAACAGTTGTTGTAAATATTAGGAAAATGTTCAAGAATATCTTCTTTATTTTTATGTGTAATATCCAGGAAGACATGATCATCGCCACGTTTTTTAAGTTCATTATCAATTGCGCGGGCAACAATATCCCTTGGTGCAAGCTCTTTGCGTGGATCATATTTACTCATAAATTCGCTGCCGTCCATAGTACGCAGTATGCCTCCAAAGCCGCGGACAGCTTCCGAGATTAAAAATGAAGGTGCATTAAAATTACCACCCTGTGAATTGCTATAAAAAGCAGTTGGATGGAATTGAATGAATTCCATATTGCCTATTTTAGCGCCTGCTCTGTATGCCATTGCAAAACCATCGCCGGTTGCTATTTGGGGATTGGTAGTGTGAAGATAAACCTGTCCTACCCCGCCGGTAGCAAGAATAGTAGCTCTGGATGATATTTTAATAAGCTCATTGGTTTTACAATTTAAGGCATACGCACCCCAGCAGTTCCTGTTTTTAAGGGGTGAGTCTTTTAATTGCTGAACGTTATGTTCTGTAATAAGGTCTATTGCGATTGTATTTTCAATTAACCTTACATTGCTTTTACTTGTTACTTGTTCAATTAAAGCGCGTTCAACTTCCCTGCCTGTTAAATCCTTTGCGTGAACAATGCGGGGCATGGAATGCCCGCCTTCCCTGGCGAGGTCCAGCTTACCGTTCTTTCTTGTAAACTGTGTCCCCAATTCTATCAGGTCATTTATCCTTGCAGGCCCTTCCTTTACAATTATGTCCACAGTATCCTTATGGCATAACCCGGCTCCGGCAATAAGAGTATCTTTTATATGTTTTTCAAATGAGTCTGTAGGGTCTATAACCGAGGCTATTCCGCCCTGGGCATAATTAGTATTTGATTCGTTTTTTTCTTTCTTGGTTATAAGTACAACATCGGCATATTCAGAAATTCTTAAAGCGGCAAACAAACCGGCAATGCCGCTGCCGATAATAAGCACATCAGTTTTTATTTCCATTTTATTTTACTTCGTTTGGAGTGTTTGTTCTAGATTAAAAAGAAAATAGTCTATTTCATCTTTGGTGATAATTAAGGGAGGTAAAATTCTTAATACATTTTGATTTGTACAGTTAATAAGAATTTTCTTCTCTAACATTTTTTGAACAATTATTTGTCCGGGGTAGAATAATTCCACTCCAATAATAAAACCTTTGCCACGGACATCTTTTATATCTTCCGGAAATTTAACGGATAATTTTTCCAGTTCATCAATAAAATATTTTCCCAATTCAGCTACATTTTCCAGTACACCGTTTTCAAATACTTCATGCAATACTACATTACCACCTGCACAACTTACCGGATTTCCGCCGAAAGTAGTACCGTGTTTTCCTGTTTCAAAAACATTATCAAATTCAGGTGAAGTTAAGAGAGCGCCGAGAGGCAGCCCGCCTCCGATAGCTTTTGCGGCCACAATTAAATCCGGTTTTACATTAAAATGATTAAATGCAAACGGTTTGCCTGTCCTTCCAATACCGACCTGAATTTCATCGGCGGCAACCGCAAAATGATATTTATCTCTAAGCTCAAATAATTTTGATGCAAATTCGTCAGACACAACATTAACGCCGCCTTCGCCCTGAATAAATTCCAAAAAGACGGCAGCAGTTGTTTCATCAATTTTAGATTCAAGATCGCTGACATCATTAAAATTTATCTGGTAAATGTTGGGAACAAGAGGTTCAAATCCTTTTTTGTATTTCGACCTTGCCGTAAGGCTCATTGCGCCGTAAGTTCTGCCGTGGAATGAGTTTGTTAATGAAAATATCTTCTTATCCGGGCCTTCTTTTTTTCGGATAATTTTTAATGCAGCTTCAACAGCCTCTGTGCCGCTGTTTGAAAAGAACACTTTGGACATACCTGAATATTTTATAAGAAGTTCCGCAAGTTCAACCTGAACATCAGTAATAAAACTGTTGGAGATATGCCCGAATTTTGCAATTTGTCCCGATATTGCTTCTACAATTTTAGGATGGGCATAACCGAGTGCATTAACAGCCAGCCCGGCAAAAAAATCTAAATATTTATTACCGTTTTTATCGTATAAATAAACGCCTTTGCCGTGCGATATTTCAAGGGGTATTCTGTTATAAGTGGGTAAAAATAATTTTTTTTCCTGTTCGAAGATATTTGAGTTCATAATAAGCAGTTTTAACGATATAAGATTTTTGAATTTAAATATAAACAATAATACAATGATAAATTAAAAACAATTCCGACTATAATTGAATATTTTATATTCTTTGACTGAACGTACATTCCAACAATTGATAAAAATAAGCTCCATAATATAATAAGTATTTCAAATCCTGAAAGTGCGTAAGCTAAAAACTCTTTAAGTGAAAATACAGACGGGTTTTTTGCAAAAAGATTTCCTCCGAAAACTGTTGCTTCAACTGTAAACAAAATTACAAATCCGAAGATATGAGGTAAAAGCGAATACGCAAATAATGCAAAGTTATCTCTTATCCTTGTGTCCAGATTTAATAATTTATTTAAAAGCGTAACAATTATTCCTGATAGAAGCACAACGGCGAGGACTGAACCAAGTATAACAAGATAATGGAAAATAATATTTCCAAACTGCGGTTCAGGATTTACTGTTATTAACGAAAGGTACATCGAGTCTATAAAAAGTTTTGCAGATGCCAGTATTATTCCGAAAAATATAAAATTCTTATGTTCGGACTGTATTATGATACTGAATGCTTTTGTGGGGCTTTCAATAATTAAACCGAGTATTTGCCATAAATCTATATTATATATTTTTTCCCGCAGGTAAGACTTGCACTTTTTGCAGATTAGAGCATAGTATGGGTTTTCTTCGTTGCAGTTTTTACATACTATTTTATTATTCATTAAAAATTTATCCTCATATTCAGCATCGGGGTATTCGTGCCCGGATCATTGCTTACGCTAAAATCAAATAGTTGTGCATCTATGTATGCGTCAACAAGATTAAGAATATAAGTCATCCCCATATAAATCGCAAACAGGTCTCTTTGATCCTGATAGAACTTTGCAAATTTTAGATCTGTTGGATTGCCGGATTGGCCGAAAGTATTAAGATAATCTTTGTATTGTCGGTTATTGTAAGACCAGTTATAAATCAGCCAGGCTGCAGCGCCCCATACAACAGGTGCTTTCCAGTAAGACTTTGTATAAATCTGTCCCCAGCCAGGCAGAACCGCACT
>JARLHB010000128.1 GCA_031292465.1 Ignavibacteriaceae bacterium | reverse complement strand
GGCGCCATCTCTGTCGCAGGAATATTATTCTTCTATATCAACAACCTATATTGGAGGCATACCATATGAGATCGGGACATTTCCTGTAAACTCTTCGGTGGCCAAAGCTTTAGGGGCAAAAGATCTCAAAGCTGAAAAATCGGTAAACATTAGTGCAGGTTTTACATATTCTGTAACAAATTTTTCATTAACAGTTGACGGATACCGGATTAAAATTAATGACAGGATAGTTTTAACCGAAAATTTTACGGGCACAAGTATTGCGACTTTCCTGCAATCTAAAGGAATAAATGCTACCGGCGGCAGATTTTTTACAAATGCGATAAACACAACAACTAATGGCGTTGATATTACCGCGCGATATGGCTTGGAAATCGGGAAAGGGACATTAAGATTAACTGCAGCAACTAATTTTAATAAGACTGATGTAACAAACAAAGATCAGATTAATACTCCTGCTGTACTCCAATCTCTTACAACTACTCCCCTGTTGGGCCGTGTAGAAGTTGGCAGAATTGAAAGAGGACAACCGCTAAGTTCAATAAACTTCCAAGCTAACTATTCAATTTCCAAATGGAGTTTCTTAGTAAGGACAATAAGATACGGAGTAATAACCGTTTACAATACTAATACGGCTCAGGACCAGACATTCCGTTCTCTATGGACTTTTGATGCTGAAGCCTCTTATGAAATAATTAAAGGCCTTACTTTTGCAATTGGAGGAAATAATATTTTTGATACTTATCCTGATAAGGTATTAAAAATAAATAGCACCAGCGGCATTCTTCCTTACAGTCAGTCTTCGCCATCAGGCTTTGATGGGCGTTATGTTTATACACGGTTGAATTTTTCAATCTGATACTAAATAACTAATACTATTTAATTAGAAAAGAAAATGAAATTAATTAAAGAAGACACCGGCAATATTCCCAGGGTAACAATAAGATGTTGTTGTCATTTAACATTTTATGTATTAATGGAAGTTAATGCTTGATAATTCTTTATCATTTAGAAATATTCATATAAGCCCTTCCATTTGCGAAGGGCTTATTATTTTACTGATTATTTTTCTTTTTTATTTACAATGATGGCGCTGTGGCCAAGTGGTTTAAGGCGAAGGTCTGCAAAACCTTTATCGTCGGTTCGAATCCGATCAGCGCCTCAAAATATTTACAAATTAAAAACCTGCATCAACGTAAACCTGAGAGTATCTTCTACCGGAATTAATAATAATGACGGACGGGGTACTTTAAATGCGGTAAGGCTTATATCAAAGTTTCCGTTAACAATAAGTTTTTTCTCAGACCATTTTGCAACTGCTGCAATATAAATATCTTTTGTGACGCCGTGAAATGTAAGTTTACCATGAATCTTCAGGCTGTCACCTTCCTGATAGACAGATGTACTTGTAAATCTTGAATCAGGATAACTAATAGCATCAACTGTTTCCATAGCATGCGAATCTCGGTTTGAATTTCCGCTGTTGAATGAAGTTACATCAACCTGTACCATTACATTTTTAATTTCCTTTTTTGCAGCGTCAGCGTTAATGGCGCAATATGATTCTTTACTTGTGGCTTCTATTTCATGAAGCGGGTGCGTTAGTTTATAAGTAATAAACGATTCCTTTTTCACTGCCTGGTATTGCTTTAATTGAGCAAAGGCGAGAGAAACTGATACAAAGACTAAAAATAATATAATATTAAATCTCAGCCGCATAATTTTTATCCTTTCTAAAATGTAACAACTATTAACGAAGTTGTAAATACCGCAGTAGTAATATAACCCGCCACCTGATGGAAATGAGCTTTATCAGTATTAAAGCTGCGCCTGCCTCCAATCATAGAGCCAAGTATCGGAGTAATAATCATTCCTGCAGCGTGAATCCAGGCGAGTGTTTTATGCAGTGTTGTAGTGCTTTCTTCATCGTCCCTGCGTATCATGGGCGGCGGAGATAAAACTGCAAGCAGCGCCGTTAAAGAATAGGTAGCTATTGTAGCACCAACTAATTGCTGGTGTGTATCACCAAGTGACCGGTTCATATGGTTATCAATGGTACGCTGCCCAAAATATGCGGCAGTTATCATTAAAGCAACCGTTGTAAAGCCGCTTATTTGATGTGTTGTAAGCATAAAACGGCGTATATCCAGCTCTTTTCTACGTTCATCGGAAGAAAGTTCCGGTACGATGCCGACTTTCCTAAAAACGCCGTTTTCACCCCAAAATAATTTTTCGCCAAAACTTATATTTTCAGGTAAAAGTCTCGGTTTAGGTGGAGGCGGCATTGAATCTGCCGCAAATGAATTTTCTGCTTCCGTTGTATCCATAACCGGTATAGACTCAATAGCTAATTTAAATTTATCATTAAAACCAGATTGCAGGGCATATGTTTGCGCAGATAAACTTTGCGTATATAGAAATAGAAGAATTACGAACCAGATGTATTGGGGAAACCGAATGTTGCAGCCAGACAAGCTTTTCACCCCTGATTTTGGAATTCTGAATTTATCCGGTAAAATACTATTTCTCTCTCTTTTCATGTCACCTCATTGTATTTAAAATAAAAAAAGCAGCACTATAAAAAATCACTAAAGGTAAACTCATTTAAATAACTCTTAATGAGAATAGCCCTTAACAACTTTTTATATGCACTGCCTTTCAAAATTTCATTTTTAACATAATGAGTATTTATTTTATTATCAAATTGCTTGATAGTGTTAATGATTTCTAACACATCAGAGAGTACATAAATATTACACGAACGATCAGATACTATCTACCTGTCCTGCATCATCGTTTTCTGCATCCAATATGGATATACTCTCGGAAGTATGCTTACATCATCAAGACGGCTTACTTCTTCAGCAGACATTTCCCATTTTGATGTTCCTAAATTATCCGCTAACTGTTCCTTTGTCTTTGCACCAATAATAACGGATGTAACCGCTGGTTTTCTAAGCAGATAATTTAACGCTGCCTGAGCAATTGTTGCATTATGGCCTTTTGATATCTTTTCCAATTCCTCAATTATATCAAAACCTTTTTCTTCATCAAATTGAAGGAATTGACTTTCCTTATCCGTTCTTCTTGCATTATCAGGACGCTTTGCTGCCCTTCTGTATTTACCGGTTAAAAACCCGCCTCCCAAAGGGCTCCAGGTTAATACTCCCAATTTCTGATCAAGACACAGTGGAACAAGCTCATTTTCCAGGTCTCTTGCAATTAATGAATAGAATGATTGTGTCGTTATAAATTTTTCCAGATTATGTTTTTCCGAAATTGCAAGCGCCTTCATTAGCTGCCACCCGGAAAAGTTTGAGGCTCCTATGTATCTCACTTTCCCATCGCGCACAAGATCATCAAGTGCACGGAGTGTTTCTTCAAGAGGCGTAAACGGATCAAAATTGTGAACCTGATACAAGTCAATATAATCCGTACCTAGCCTTTTTAAACTGGCATTACAATTTTCTATAATATGCAGCCTTGATAAACCAATATCATTAGGCCCGCTCCCGGTTCTGCCTCTTACCTTTGTAGCCAGCACTATTTCCTTCCGTTTTGGCCCAAGAGCTTTACCTAAAATTTCTTCAGACTTCCCTTCTGAATAAACATCTGCCGTATCAAAGAAATTTATTCCACCGTCAATCGCCATAGAAACGATATCATTGGCATCATGCTGTTCAACTTCGCCTACTGTTTTCCAATGGCCTTTTCCGCCAAAAGTCATAGCGCCGAAACATAGCTCTGAGACTTTGACCCCACTGTGGCCGAGATAATTCATTTTCATTGTCATCCTCCTATAAATTTAAAAAATAAGTTTTACACTTTATTCACACATACTAATAAATGCAGTATATGTGCTTTTTTACATAAAAATTCAGATT
>JARLHB010000127.1 GCA_031292465.1 Ignavibacteriaceae bacterium | reverse complement strand
TTAGTAAAAATATAATGATCAGGGAAAATTACAAGTTTATCCTTATCCCATACTTTTGCTTCTTTTCCGAATTCACGTTTCCAAATTGCTATAGTAGGCGGCCCGCAGACATCGTGAGTCATAAGCACATCTACATCGAGCCAGATATTTTCTCCCGGCTCAACTTGTTTTCTTTTTGAAGATTTTGATAAAATCTTCTCTGTTATGGTCATTGACATGTTAAGTTCCTTTATACTGCTGATACATCTGACAAAGAGTCTTTTAACACTTCATCGTTTTCAATTAATTCTAAATAAGCCTGCTGCTGATTTAAAGCCTGAATAAATGCTTTTGCGCTGGCTTCAATTACATCTGTGGAAATTCTTCTTCCTGTAAATGATTTTTCGTTTGAACGTATTCTTACAATAACTTCACCCATTGCCTGCCTGCCGGAGGTAACCGAGCGTACATTATATGATTCGAGATTTGATTTTATATTTAATGCACGTTCAATTGCATTAAAGCAGGCATCAACAGAACCGTCTCCGGTTGCTGATTCCTGAACACAATCCTCTCCTACTTTTATTTTTACAGTAGCTGTAGGTATCGAATTTGTACCTACCATAACATGCAGATATTCAAGGCTATAACGTTCATTCTTTGCAGCAAGGATCTGATCTCCCATCAGAACTCTTAAATCATCGTCGAACACTTCTTTCTTCTTGTCTGCAAGTTCAAGAAATTTATCATAGATTGCAGGAAGTTCTTCTTCAGTAAATTTATAGCCTAATTCATGCAAACGAGATTTTAATCCATGCCTGCCTGAATGCCTTCCAAGAATAATTTTTGTCTTATTAACACCCACACTGGCAGGAGTCATTATTTCATACGTCTGCCTGTTCTTCAGTACACCATCCTGATGTATGCCGGATTCATGGGCAAAAGCATTTTCGCCCACTATGGCTTTATTCGGCTGCACAATCATCCCGGTAAAAGATGAGACCATTCTGCTTGTATTGAAAATTTCTTCTGTATTAATATCTGTATAATAATCACAGATATCTTTACGGACTTTTAGTGCCATAACCACTTCTTCAAGAGAAGCATTACCGGCTCTTTCGCCTATTCCGTTTAGAGTACATTCAACCTGCCTTGCGCCGTTTTCAACTCCGCTAAGGGAATTGGCTACCGCAAGCCCGAGATCATCGTGGCAGTGAACGCTTATAACCGCTTTATCAATATTTTTAACGCGTTTTCTTAACTCAGCAATCTTTGCGCCGAATTCTTTCGGGAAATTATACCCCGTTGTATCAGGGATATTTACAGTTGTTGCACCTGCTTCTATAGCAGCTTCTATAACTTCTGAAAGATATCCTATATCGGTTCTTCCGGCATCCTCGGCAGAAAATTCCACATCATCAGTAAAAGTTTTTGCATAGGCAACAGAATCACACGCCATCTTCAAAATAGTGCGCCGTTTTTCCTCCAGGCTTTTTCCATAACGTTCATCAGCAAATTTGCCAAGAATATGTATATCCGAAGTGCAAAGGAAAGTATGTATCCTGAAACGCTTTGCTTCCCTGAGTGCATCATATGCGGATTTAATATCAATTTCTTTTGTACGCGCAAGGCCTGCTATAACTGCATTTATCTCACCGGATATTCTTTGTACAGCTTCAAACTGTGCGGGGGATGAGACAGGAAATCCGGCTTCTATTACATCAACACGAAGTTTTTCCATCTGTCTTGCAATTTCAATTTTTTCATAAACATTCAAAGAAGCGCCGGGTGATTGTTCGCCGTCTCTTAAAGTAGTATCAAATATTATTACTTTGTTATTCACTTGATTACCTTTCTTTTTACTATAAGCCCTGCCTGCCTGTAGGCAGGCAGATGCTTAAAGGATGAAAAAATCTAACTCTAAAGTTTCACTTTTATAAAGTAAACACTCCAAGTGCTTGTTCATCATATATTTGGTTAAAATTTTCTATAACTGCGTTTTTAACCTGGGTGGTAGAAGCCAATATAGTGTTTGGTGAATATATATCGGCTGTTCTATAACCCATATTTAATGTTTTATCTATTGCTGCTTCAATTAATTCTGCTGCTTTATACATCTGGAATGAATATGCAAACATCATTGCAACTGAAGATATAGTTGCAAGAGGATTTGCTTTATCCTGCCCTGCTATGTCCGGCGCACTTCCGTGAACAGGTTCATACAAAGCATACTTGGTTCCAAGGCTTGCAGAAGGAAGCATTCCCAGGCTGCCAGTAATCATTGCTGCGATATCGCTCAATATATCCCCGAAAAGATTTTGAGTAAGTATAACATCAAACTGCTTGGGGTCCCGCACTATCTGCATTGCGGCATTATCAACATACATATCGCTAAGCGTTATGTCCGGATAATCTTTATGAACCTCATGTACAATTTTACGCCAGAACTGAGAACATTCTAATACGTTGGCTTTATCAACAGAAGTAACACGTTTGCTTCTTTTACGGGCAACTTCAAAAGCGCTTCTGGCAATACGTTCAACTTCATGTTTATGATAAATCATTGTATTCCAGCCTTTTTCGTCATCAGCGCCGCGCGGCTCTCCGAAGTAAACACCGCCGGTAAGTTCACGGAATATTACAAGGTCAGTTCCCTTTAATATTTCCGGCTTAAGGGAAGATGAAGAAAGAAGTGCTGAATATACCTTTGCAGGCCTGATATTAGTGAAAAGCCCCAAAGCCTTGCGTATTTTCAGCAGTGCAGCTTCCGGTTTCAGGTTTTGAGGCAGGGTATCCCATTGATATCCTCCGACAGCACCCAGCAAAACTGCATCCGAATCATAACAAACGCTTAAGGTTTCCTCGGTTAATGGCGAGCCATACTTTTCGTATGAGCATCCGCCTATAAGCTGTTCATTAAATGAAAGAGTTACATTGAATTTTTCAGCAGCTACTTTCATTACATCAACCGCAGCATTCACCACCTCCGGACCTATCCCGTCACCCGGCAGCAATGTTATCTTCAGATTCATACACCGACCTCTTCTTTAGCATTCTTTTTAAACAACCAGCTCATCATTCCGCGCAGGTTTGCGCCGACTTTTTCAATAAGATGTTCGCTGTTTTCTTTGCGAAGTTTATTCATAAGCGGCTGGCCGTTCTTATATTCGGTTAACCATTCGTTTGCAAACTGTCCGCTTTGTATCTCTTCCAAAATTTTCTTCATTTCTTTACGTGTTTCATCAGTAATTAAACGGGTTCCGCGTGTCATTCCACCGTATTCAGCGGTATCGCTTACTGAATAATACATTCTTGAAATTCCTCCTTCATAGTAGAGGTCAACAATCAGCTTCATTTCATGCATACATTCGAAGTAAGCAAATTCAGGAGGATAGCCTGCATTAACAAGAGTTTCAAAACCTGCTTTAATTAATTCTGCAGAACCGCCGCATAGAATTGCCTGCTCGCCGAATAAATCTGTTTCAGTTTCATCTTTGAAGTTTGTTTCCAATACGCCTGCTCTGGTTCCACCAATACCCTTTGCCCATGCAAGAGCCAGATTTTTAGCATTACCGTCAGCATCCTGAAAAACAGCAATTAAGTTTGGTACGCCGGCGCCTTCAAGATAAGTTCTTCTTACAAGGTGTCCCGGCCCCTTAGGAGCAATCATAATTACGTTAACGTTAGCAGGAGGGACTATTTGTTTGTAATGGATATTAAACCCATGCGCAAAAGCAAGTGTATCACCCGGTTTCAGGTATGGTGCAACTTCAGCATCATAAACAGCTTTCTGGTTCTGGTCCGGAAGAAGTATCATGATAACATCTGCCCATTCAGAAGCTTCTGCAACTGTTTTAACAGGCAGTCCTGCTTTTTCAGCCAATGCCCATCTTTTGCTCTCTTTGCGGAGTCCTACACAAACATTACAACCACTCTCTTTTAGATTTAGTGCATGTGCATGCCCCTGGCTGCCAAAGCCAAGAACGGCGATCTTTTTATTTTTTAAAAAATCTAGTGACGCATCACTATCATAATAAACTTTCATTTTTTCTTTCCTTTTTTTTTATTGAGTTACTAAGTTTTTCTCGGTTCTAAGCTGCTCACCTCTTTTTAAAGCAACAGTGCCCGAACGAGCTCTT
>JARLHB010000126.1 GCA_031292465.1 Ignavibacteriaceae bacterium | reverse complement strand
GGTATTCCAATCTTTTTAATCCATTAATCAGAATAGGTACACAATTTTTTTCACCGATATAACCAATAATTCCGCACATTTAAGCCTCTCTTCGTTTATTGGAATTTTATATAATATATAGTTGAAGAATTTGAAAAAGTTGATACTAAATTACAAAACTATTTGAACTTATGAAAACATAGCAGAATTAACAATGGATTTTCCAATATTCATTTTTAATTTGAACATTTAATTTTGCAATGTTCAAATATTTTGTTTGTTCAATATTACCGGACGTAGGGAATTAATGCACAAATAAAATCTTTTTATTTAAAATAATTTTACGACAATTTATTATTCGAATTGATTTTTTATAAATAAAACAGCATTTTTGTGTATAGTTGTATAAGGTTGTTTAACATTTATGGCAGATTTATGGAAAAATTTTATAGCATAAGTGAGGTTGCCGAGATAATCGGGGTTAATAAGGAAACTTTGAGGAGATGGGATAAAAGTGGTAAGTTCTCTTCGTCAAGACATCCAATCAACAATTACCGTGTTTATCCTTCATCCAGAGTTAACCAACTAGTAAAGGAATTGCAACTCGAATTATATACCAATGAACCAATAAAAGAGCTCCCAAACCCCGTGTACAAAAGTTATTCCGGTTCATTATATAACATAGATGCGATCCAATTATTAAAAGCTCTCGACGATGAATCGGTAGATTTGGTTTTCGCGGATCCCCCTTATAACATAAAGAAAGCTGAGTGGGATACATTTCAATCTCAAAAGCAATATGTAGAGTGGAGCATGGCCTGGATTAAAGAAGTACAGCGGGTACTAAAACCGCATGGATCGCTTTATGTCTGCGGATTTTCTGAAATACTTGCCGATATAAAATGGGCTGCAAGTTATTTATTTAAGGGATGTAAATGGTTAGTATGGTTTTACAGAAACAAAGCAAATCTTGGTAACGATTGGGGTAGGTCCCATGAAAGTATCTTACATTTTCGAAATAGCAAACAATTTATTTTCAATATTGATGAAGCCAGAATTCCTTATAATGCTCATACTTTAAAATACCCGGTAAGGCCGCAGGCTGAAACTTCACAATATAATAATGGCAAGGGAGAAAAATTTTTATGGGAACCAAATCCATTGGGCGCTAAGCCAAAGGATGTTTTTGAAATACCGACTCTTTCTAATGGTTCCTGGGAGAAAACAGAACATACAACTCAAAAGCCAATCGAATTAGTAAAAAAAATTGTACTTGTTTCTTCAAACCCGGGACAACTGGTAGTTGATCCCTTTGGAGGTTCTGGAACAACCTATGCTGTAGCCGAAGCCTTTAACAGGAGATGGATTGGCACTGAAACAAACAATAATTATTGTGAAATAATTAAAAACCGTTTGTCTGATAAAGATTTAATAGCAAGAATTGCTTCCGGCAAAGATGAAGAAGAAGCTATCGAAAGGAGATATAAATTAAGAGTCAATCTATAATACGGATTTAGGGATTGCTAAAGTTGGTAAATTAAGAGCCTAACATTTCCCTAAGATCATTTAATAAAAATTTTGAAAACGGAAATATATATTGGTTAAAAGGCCTTTCTAATGATCTAGCCGGAGGATCCAAATAATAATATCCCTCGAGTTTAGTTAGGAACCGTGTATATACCATAAATAAATTTGATACAAATGTATAACTTATTTTAGCTTGCTCTTTATCATCTTTTCTTTGAATATCATTTTGCGAAATGCCAACAACTTTTACGGGATGCCCCACAAATTTCTCCATTAATAATTTATCAATAAATATTTTGGGCATTCTATCTTTAGTAGTAGTTTTTAGAGAAACAATAATTTCTTTTGGATCTAAATTCTGTGCATTTGAACGCACAGTCTCAAATGGTGAAATAATAATATCCGTTTCACACCTATAGTATTTCATACCCTCATCAGTTTCATAAGGAATCTTTAATACAACTTTTTTATAAGAAATATTCATGTCTTTTAGAATCACTCTTATAAGTTCTTCGAACCGGTTTCCGACATGTTTTCTGGCGCTATTTGGCTCAACCATTAGATCTAAGCCTATCCCGATAGCTTGCTGAATTGTATAGAGAACACTGTCTGTAATTACATATGAATCTGCATTAAAATCTTTTTGCCCATTCTTTAATTCAGTAATAATTTCAAAGAATTTCTGGCTTTTAATTTTGAAAGTCTGTGGATCGCGGATAAATAGACTCTTTCTAAATGGACGTATAGTTTTTTTTGTCCCGGCTATGTTTGATGAACAAATAATGTAATCATTATATTCATTCTCTTTGTCTAGGACATTTGGAATATATTCAAGTACCCTCGAAGTAATTTCGTTGAATTGCGTAAAGCTACTTTTTACAAGTTTTAGATCTTCTGAAAGTGAATTCATTCTAATTCCCGCTTTTTAATCTATGATCAGATTGCCACAGCATATTTTGTTACCATAGCTTGTATATCAGCTTCTTCCCATAAACTCAATACAGTATAAACTAATTTAGAGATATAATTTAAAATTAAAAAACTATTTAATAATATACATTAAACTTTTTTTAGATTTTAAGATTTACTTTTTCTTAATAGTGATTCTGATTTTATGGATATACCTTTCCCACTATCTAACCTTTGCCAGCTTTTGTATAACCGACTTAACCACGTTGCCGTTTTTATAAATTATTTTATAAAGATAAACCCCGTTGGCTATAAGGTCGCCGTCCTGATCCCTGCCGTCCCAATAAAATTTATTAAACCCGATTTTTACATCGGAAACAGGAATGTTAATTTCCCTTATCTGGCGGCCTGCAACAGTGTATATCTTTACTCTTAATTCATCAGGAATGGTGGAGCCGGTTAACTGAAATGTAAAATCAGTATTGTCTCTAAACGGATTAGGATAATTAAATACATCAATAATATCCGATTGATTATAAACCTGAAAATTTAAATGCGTTGTGGCAGAATCCGTGTAATTACCTGACACATCTTTTGCAAGTAAATCCAAAGTATGCTGGCCGTCTTTTAATTTTGGGTTCCATGTAATTGTTGCCTGCGAGTTAGGATAAGGAGAATATGAAAATTTAACATCCGTCCCGGAATAAATAAACGGTGCGCCGTCATAAGAGATAGCAAAATCAGTGGTATCCAAAGGAAGCGGACTGTTGTCTTTTAATGTAATCATCACAGTTGGTTTGGCGGAAACAATATCTCCGCTTATTATTTCCCTGCCATCAAATGTTATCTGCAATGAAGGCTTTATAGAATCTTTAGCAGAATAAAATTCACCGCTCGCAGAATTGTTGAATGAATAAAATTCAGTTGATGATGTGCTGGCAGTGATTTTTAAATTATTTACGGATGTAATACTGCTGGTTTGCAATGTTGTGCTAACCAGAACAGAGGAATCAGGTTTAATATTAATCTGTTTCGTATAAAAAGCGGAATCAGCATTATCTAAGTAAAATTTAATATTTACGCTGTCGGCTTCAGCGTAACCTATGTTATTAACTTTAATACTTAAATTTACGGGCAGCCCCTGTATAATAGTATCGGGAGCAATTACCAAATCATTTTGTGATAGTGCAATTTCCGGCAGCGAAGTATAATTTGCCTGAGTAGATTTTAACTCAACCGGCTGGCTTATGCCTGCCGAGGTATCTGTGAGCAGAAAATTAAGCTTAGCGTAATTATATTTCTTTTTATTCAGTGCCCTTATATCGCCTCCAGATTGGAAGTTTGCACTTACTGTGTCATAATTTTTAGAATTCATTGAGCGTGCAAGAAGGGCTGATTTGTAACTGCCTTTTGAATTTGTAAGGTCAAAATTATAAATTATGCTGTTCCAAACCCCTGCAGGCCCTATTTCACCTGTTGTAATTGAGCCGCTCGTGTTTTTATATATTCCCCTGAACTTATGAAATCCCGGAACGTATGCCGTACTGCCCGGCCTGAATGATGATGTGTATACATAATTATTATTCCAGTCATAGCACCACGCATAATAATTATCAAAATAAGTAGCGCTCATCCATTGTTCTTCAAACACACCGTCAGATAACCTGTAGCGCCTTAGATAACCGTCGCTGTAACTTTCATAAGTATAAGCATACCCGTTAACAATAAAAAAGTTTGAAAAGCCCGGGTCAGAACTGCCTGCCAATACCAGGTCGCTGCCTACCTGTTTCCATGAGTTGGCCGGGTTCAATGTCCTCACGACATATTGGTTGCGGTATAAGCCGTAACCCGCCGAAAGGTTATATACATATTTTCCATCTGTAGCAACATAAAAGCCGCCGTCTTTTAATAAATTATCAAGCGATGGAAGCAGTCCGCCTGGAATAGTAACTCTGGAAGTATCACCCGAAACCGGATTAATTTTTAATAAGCTATTAGCATCCCCTGTTGCTGCATAAAGATTGCCGTCACTGTAATAAAACAACTGGTCTTTTAAATAAACCTTAACGTTAGGTACTACACCATAGTTTTTTCCTTTTACTGTACCATTAAGTCCCGTTCCGAATTTATAAATTAATGTAGGCTGGCTGCTGTTATAGTAATACAAGTTACCGGAATAAAAATACGAGACATCGGTGGTAAGTGAAGTCAGGCCTGTTAAATCCTGTGGCAGTGTAACAACAGTTGAATCTATCAAAGTATTATCAGAGGGCCTCGGAGGAAGGAATTGTGTATTTAACACCAGCCCGTTAACCGAATCGGAATAATAAACATTGCTGGTTTCAAAAAGAATTAACTGCCTGCCCTGTGCAAGGTATCCCCCGCCTGTTGTATTATTTATTGAAAATGTTTTTACAGCACTTTTATTTGTATCCTTAGTGTCAAATATAGTTGCCCGCCAGAAATAAACACCGGTAATAAGCGCCGGAGATACCCATTTCAATACCCCGTTCGCAGGAGATAGAACTGTGGAAGTAATTTTGGATGCGGAATTAAGTTTAACCGAAGTATCAATTTCAATTATATATTGAAAGTTTTTACCTATATACTGCCCTATATCAGCGAACTCAAATTCAATTTTATTTTGGGAAGTAAAGTAACCATCAAGTGGCTTTACAATATTGGGCTCTCCAAAATCATATACTGAAAAACTTGCCGAAGCTGTGTTATCAGAATGATCCGTTTCATAAAGCGAATCCGCTTCATTAACCTTGGCAGTTAACTGGTAAAGTCCCGCCCCGGTTGGAATCCATTTTATAATTACCGAATCATGATCTCCGAAACTTGGAAGCATAACTGTATTTACCAATGTAGAAACGCTGCCGTTGCTTTGATACAATTGAAGCGATGCAAAACGGCCGGGAAAATCAACGCCGTAATTATGTACGTTAATTATAACATTAACAGTATCCCCCACTACGGGATTGCCGGGAGATATTGATATATCCGGCGAGCTTACTGCAAAATCGGGATATTTGGGCAGGGCAAGTTCAAGGCCTGGATCTCCAAGATAAGTAAGCATAGCTATTTGTCCGGCGTTGTAACCGTATGGCGGTACTAATGCTTTAGCGCTTAGCACGGCATCGCCAAATACATAATTCTTTTGACTAAATATCTGGTCGAACAGGATAGTATTTATATATGCGCCGGCATCCCACCATGTTAATCCGGAGCTTCCGAAAAAGCCTATACTGCCTTTGCCGGGAATTTTATTAAATATTTCGCCGAATATATCCTGATTATCAAAATGAGCTGTATAACAGGTAACGCTTAAAATAAGCGGAAGCATGCCTCCATTGTTAAGCTGATAAATATCATCATTGGTAAATACAAGGTCCCATTGCCCTCCGCCTCCGTGCCCGTAATAATTTGCAAGTACAGTACCTTCGTCAAACCCGTTTCTTATTTCAGGCCCGCCGCCCTGGTATTGTATATACGCGGAGTTATTAGGATACCGGAATACTTTGGTCGAAGTAATTCCATTTGGAATTAAATATGTTGAATCTAAAGAAATACTTTGGTCATTAAAACCATACTGCAGTTCATCGGACGCATCTAATCCCGATGCCATAAGCAGTACATTTTTCTTCCATGCTTTGGAATTGTCCTCAGGATATTTAACTATTTTATCAACAAGTATATTAGCTTCGTCTATAGTTTCGCAAGAAAGCCGCCCTATTGCAAGATCAGGTATAACATCATCACCTGCAACTGCTACAATCATATTATCGCTTGCAGCCTGCCCGAACTGAGTTGACTGATACGGCACAGAGGGAATAAAATCCGGCCTGCTGTCGCTGTAAATATGCCGGTAATCGTAGCTCATATCCCCGAACAAGACAATATACGCAGGAGCCGGCTTTTGCCAATTATTAAAAGCATACTTTACAAAATTCCGAAGCGAGTATGGATCAAGAAGGCCGAAAGAGAATTCATTATATATATCGTTTACATTAACAATTTTTATCCTTGGAGAGTTGTATCCCGAAAGATGGGACGACCTGAAATCTGCAAGCTGCCTGGCGGCGCTCATAAAATTCGGATGGGTAATGATAATATAATCTGCCCCGTTGCTGATGTTCCTAAGATCGGAGTTTACATTTTTTACAATTGAATCTGGCAAAAGATAATCGTTCTTAGAAACACAAAAATATTCCGTCCTCTGGCTTACTGTATCGGCAAAATAAACGCTTTTATCCGCATCATTTTTTATAAGCGGATTAAGCATCATTTTACCTTTTGACGGGATATATATTTTCATGTTATCTGCAAGCCATTGCCAAAGGTAAAACACCTGCGGGCCTGTCTGGCCGGGCGGGCTTGTAAAATTATAGTTTGTATTTATCACACGGTTCCACCGCCAGTAATCAAATTCAAACCAGTCTATCCTGATAATATCGCTGTTATCCGAAGAGCAATTATTACCGTCAACG
>JARLHB010000125.1 GCA_031292465.1 Ignavibacteriaceae bacterium | reverse complement strand
ATATAGGCAAAGTTAACGAATATAAATCAACGGTTGATAAGGTTGCTGCATCAAAAAATGATTTAATTAAAAAAAATGAATGGGTATTAAGCCATCCTGTAATTGATGTAAGTAATAGGGACGCAGAGCATGAATGGGAAAACCTGGATTTTAAAGACAGCGCATGCAGCGAAGTAAATTTCAACGATGCAGGATGGAAAGTTATGAATCTTCCTGTCAATTGGGAAAATACGGAAGTCGGTAATTTTGATGGCGCTGTCTGGTTCAGAAAAAAAATTGAAATACCAAAAGCCTGGATTGGTAAGGAACTAATAGCTGAGTTGGGGCCTATTGATGATATGGACAGGACATTTATTAATGGTAAATTCATAGGCGGCATTGAAAAAATAGGTTATTGGGATAAACCAAGAGTATATAATATTCCAAAAGAAATAATCACAGACTCTGTATTAAATATTGCTATCAGAGTAATTGATTGCGGCGGCGGAGGCGGGATATTCGGAAATAACGTTAAAATGAATATTCATCCGGTGAATGACAGCGGGTTTGTCACTCTTTCAGGCGGATGGAAATACCTGCCGGTTGCTGAAGAGTATAAATATGGCAAATTTTATATATACAAGATTGAAAATAGTGAATTTTATTCACGCCCTAAAACTTCAGTCGATATTACTGAGAATACACCTACAGTATTGTATAACGGAATGATTGCACCGATTATTCCTTATGGTATAAAAGGAGTAATATGGTATCAGGGTGAATCCAATAGCAGCAAGGCCTACAGTTACAAAACATTATTACCCTTAATGATTGAAAACTGGAGAGGGAATTGGGGTGAAGGCAATTTCCCGTTTTACTATGTGCAGATAGCGCCTTTTACTTACAGCCAAACCGAGAAATCATTTATTATAAGAGATGCGCAATTCTCCACGCTATCCATTCCAAACACTGGCATGGCAGTTACGCTTGATATTGCTACCGTAAATAATATTCATCCGCCGGATAAACAAGACGTAGGCAAAAGGCTTGCATTATGGGCGCTTGCAAAAGATTATCATAAAAAAGTTACATATTCCGGCCCTTTGTATAAATCAATGAAAATTGATAAGAACAAAATTGTATTAACATTTAATTATGCAGGCAAAGGGCTTGTTCTAAAAAAGATTAAAGATGAAACTAACTTTATTGTTGCGGGAGAAGATAAAAAATTTGTTAAAGCCGATGTAACTGTTAAAGGTGGAAAATTAATTGTTTCTAATCCTGAAGTTAAAAAACCTGTAGCAGTAAGATATACATGGAGTAATACAGAAGAAGCAACTTTATTCAACAGCGAAATGCTTCCAGCTTCAACTTTCAGGGCAGATAACTGGGATGAATAAAATTATTTATATATGGTAATGAATATGATAAATCACTTTTTGAAAGAAAGAGTAATAATATTTTTTACTTTAGTATTATTTATTTGTGCAGCCTCTTTTGAGTTTATTTATGCAGAAGCAGGTATTAATTCTGATAAAATTGAAACAAATAAAGACAGCATAAAAACCGAATTAAGAAATACATTAGATAATGAGTTTAAATTATTTTATCCTTTAGCCTTGGATACTGTATATGGTGGCTATTTCAGCGATATAAATTACAAATGGCAGCTTGAAGGCAGTCAGGATAAAATGATAGTAACGCAGGCGCGCCATGTATGGGCTAATGCGAATGCCGCAATGTTTTATCCGGAAAAGAGTGAATTCTTTAAAATAGCGTCACATGGTTTTGATTTTTTAAGAAAAGTTATGTGGGATGAAGAATATGGCGGCTTCTACAATATAGTAAGCAGAAAAGGGAAACCATATAGAGAAAGTACTAACAAAGAAATATTTAAACAGGTTTACGGTAACGCATTCGCTCTTTATGCAATGGCGGCTTATTACAAGGCTTTTGGCGATACCGCCGCATTGAATCTTGCTATAAAAACTTTTTACTGGATTGATAATCATAGTTATGATTCAAAGTACGGCGGGTATTTCGAGATTATGACGCGCGATGGAGAGCCTTTTACGGAAGGCTACAGGGGGATACCAGCCAAAGACCAAAATAGCATGATACATATTATGGAAGCTTTCACCGAGTTGTACAGTGTATGGCCGAATGAATTATTAAAAGAGCGGCTTAATTCATTACTGCTTTTAATAAGAGATACCATAGCTGGTGAAAAAGGATATATGACGTTGTACTTCAAACATGATATGACGCCGGTTTCTTATAAAGACTCAATTGATATCGGCAGGCGAATGAATTTTGCTTTTGACCACATCTCATTCGGACATAATGTTGAAACTGCTTATTTAATGCTTGAAACATCCAGGGTTCTGGGAATAAAAAATGATACGGCCACACTCAGGATTGCAAAAGGATTGGATGATTTTGCATTAATGAACGGATGGGATACTGTGAACGGCGGCATTTATGACCGTGGTTATATTTTTAATGACGATGGCAAAGTTAAAATAGTTAAAAATACGAAGGAATGGTGGAGTCAGATTAAAGCTTTAAACTCATTTCTTATGATGTATCAATTATTTCCAAACGATAAACAGAATTATTATGAAAAATTTTGTTT
>JARLHB010000124.1 GCA_031292465.1 Ignavibacteriaceae bacterium | reverse complement strand
TAGGAAGAAGTCGTGATCCCAATAGGATGCTAGGTGATAAACGAAATTTTCTGTTTCGTTACTATGTTGAATTTCTTATAAAATATAAGCCAAAATATTTTGTCTTTGAAAATGTTCTAGGTTTGTTATCCGCTGGTAACTATACATATTTTAAAAATATGCTTACATTATTTTCGGAAGTTGGATATTCTGCTGACTATAAAGTTTTAAATGCAGAAGAATATGGTGTTTTACAAAGAAGAAAACGAGTAGTGATAATTGGTAAAAGAGGTGGTGCAATTTTTAAATTTCCATTTATCAAGGCATTAAATAACAACTGGGAGATAAAAAAGGATTTATTTTATGACTTGCCAAGTTTAATGCCAGGAGAAGAAAATAATATTGCCCGATATATAGATCAAATTAATGAATATCTTAAAATTACAGGGATTCGGAATGATAATGATTTTACAACTCAGCACGTAACAAGGAATCATAATAAACGAGATTTGGAAATTTATAGAATTGCAATTACTAAATGGCTGAGAGACAGGAAAAGACTGAAGTATACAGACCTTCCTAAATATTTGCGAACTCATAAAAATACCGAATCATTTCTTGACAGATATAAAGTAATTGATCCATTTGGACATTCTCATACTATGGTCGCCCACATTTCTAAGGATGGACATTATTATATATATCCAGATATGAAACAAATTCGTTCAATTTCTGTTCGTGAAGCGGCAAGGATTCAATCTTTTCCTGATGATTATTACTTTGAGGGAGGAAGAACAGCTGCTTTCAGGCAGATAGGTAATGCAGTTCCTCCATTAATGGCCAATCAAATTGCAAAGAAACTAAAAGAGATTATATGAAAAATATTGTTAAGTTTAGACCTAAAGCTAGGATTATACACACTTTAGGTTCTGAAATAATCAAAGATTCATTTGCTGCAATAATTGAACTGGTGAAAAATTCATACGATGCTGATGCAGAGTACGTAATTATCAAGTTTTCCAAATTAGATAACAAGACAGATGCCCAAATTGTAATAACTGATGACGGTCATGGAATGACCTACGATATCGTGGCAAATGTGTGGATGATACCCGGCACAAAAGACAAAATTGAAAGGAAGAGTAGTCCAAATGGTCGTCTTTTTCTAGGAGCAAAGGGAATAGGAAGATTAGCCGCAGGAAGAATTGGTTCATTATTAACATTGGAGACAACGGATAAAAATAGAGCTACGACTATTTTAAAAGTTAATTGGAATGATTTTTTTGGAAATAATTATCTCGATCAACTTGAGTTCGAAATTGAAATTCAACATAAACATAAAGAGCCTGGGACTGAGATCATTATTGATAATATTGCTGATGAATGGTTTGCTGAATCGACCATTGAATCTTTAATTAAGGAATTGAGAAAGTTACTGTCACCTGCATATTCTAAGAAAGAGAAATTTGGAATATTCATTGACATGGAAGACGCTGGGAATGATAATCTCAAAAAGTATCATGGAGAGATAGAACCATTTCCTGTATTTGAGTATTTCGATTATCGCTTATGGGGAAAAGTAAAGGATGATGGGACAATCCAATTAAAGTTTCAGAATGGAGTCTTGAAAAATTTACCATCCGAGTTTATAAATGCTGGAATTGATTATAACGAGTTAGAAATTACTCTTTTTAATAATTGTTTGTCATTTGGTGAAATAACTATTGATATTAGGGTTTTTGATAGAGATTCTAATTCAATTGATGAATTAATTACGAGATCTAAATTATGGGATGATAATAATAAGTATCTCGGTAAACGCGAAGCAAAGAAATTATTAGATGAGCTTTCGGGAGTAAGTATATTCCGCGAAGGATTTAGAATAAGACCCTATGGCGACTCTGGCTACGATTGGCTAGAGCTTGATAGAGATAGAGTTCAAAATCCAACCATGAGAATTGGTAGTGACCAAATCGCAGGTTACATTCAAATTGGGAATGAAAATCAAACTGGCTTAATTGAGAAAAGTAGTCGAGAAGGTTTTTTTGAGAATCAAAACTATTTCGATTTAATAAAAGTAGTCAAAAGATGCATTGCTTATCTTGAGGAAAAACGTTTTGATTTCAGGAAAAGGACAGGTCGTGGAAGAACTGTTCAAGATATTGGCAATATATTAAATGACTTTTTAAGTTTAGACAAATTAAAAATTAATATTACTAAAAAACTTAATGAGGAAAATACATCTGAGGAAATAATCTCTGAAGTCGGTCAAATTATTAGCAAAGAGCTTAATCAAAAAACTCAAGACTATGAAAAAATTCAAGAAACGCTTTCACTTTATGAAGGTCAAGTTACCCTAGGAAAAATTGTTGGTGTATTAATGCATGAAGGAAGAAAGCCTGTTAAATATATTGATGAACAATCACCACGTATTTCAAAATGGATCAATTATTTATTAAAACAAAAAATACTGGTCCCCGAAGAAGCAATTTTCTCAAAAGAAGAAATATTAGATCGATTGGATGGACTACGAAATGAAGCTAAATTATTAATTGCATTATTTAGTAAGGTTGATCCTTTAGCAGTAAAGAAAAGAAAAATTACTTCCAATATTCCGATTAATGAATTACTTAACAGGACAAAACTACTATTTGAATCAGAATTTAAAAAATACAGTATAACAAGTGTATTTAATTTTAAAGAGGAGTATACTGCAAGGGGGGCAGAGTCAGATATTTATATAATCCTTACTAATCTGTTTGATAACAGTATCTATTGGTTATCAACTTCTAAGAGAAAGGGAAAATTAATATCAGTTGATTTATTTTACGATGACGATAATATAGTTATTGACTTCATTGATAATGGCCCTGGTATTAAAGATGAGTTTATTGAATCGATTTTTGAACCTGGATTTTCAACTAAACCACGTGGTACTGGATTAGGTTTATCAATTGCGGGAGAAGCAGCATCAAGAAATGGCGGGACTATAAAACTAATGAATTATAAAAATGGCACATATTTTAGAATTAATTTATTAAAAGGGAAAAATGCATGAAATCGCTAAAATTATTAATCGTTGATGATGACGATTCTCAAATCCAACTTTTACAAGATCAGATAAAAGAAAAGAATAAAGATTTACAGAAAGATCACATAGAAATAGTTACAGAAGTCTGCAAGAATAAAGATGATGCTATATTAAAAGTATCGAATCAGAATTATAATGCTGCAGTTATAGATTTGAAATTAAGCAGTGATAAAACCAAAACCGATGGTAATGATGTGATAAAAGAGATTAGAAATAAAATGCGATTTCCAATTATTGTACTTTCAAATTTCCCACAAAACTTAGATCAAGAATTATCTATGGAAACTGATGTATTCAAAATAAAGGAAAGGACTTCTACAAAATCATCTGACATAATTGATGAAATTGTTGAGTTTTATTACTCAGGGATAGATGAATTGTTCGGGAAAGATGGAAAATTATTGGAACAAATTAATAGTTCCTTACACGAGTTATTTTGGGAAAGAATTGCAAATAATTGGGAATATCTTGTCCAAAAGATTACAGATCCAATGATTAGACTTAAAGTTATTGAGAAGCAACTGATAATTATTTTAAAAGAGAAAATGGAAATTGGTGACTTAGGATTTGATAAATCAGAGCCATTTGAAATGTACATAATCCCACCTATACGAAAACATTATTATACTGGCGACATCATATTAAAAGATGACACTCATTTTATAATTCTTAGCCCTGCTTGTGATATGGAAATTCGTAAGGGTGATAAACCTGAAATTGAAAATGTTGTTATTGGTAAATTATCTCAAATCAAAGATCATAGTTATACAAAATCATGTTGGAAAGATGGTTCTTTCCAAGATTCCAAGGAAGGTCTAGTTGAAAATCTTATTAGATCAAAGAAAGGTGATTATCACTTACTTCCACCTTTTAGAGATAAAATGGGTTTTATACTCGATTTTTCTAATGTTAGTAGTGTTCCTTATAATAATTTAGTCAATTATAAAAGAATTGCTACTGTCACAGAACCATACTTAAAAAATATTATTTCTAGGTTTAGTAATTACTTTAATCGACTTGGTCAGCCGGATTTTGATAATGTAAAATTAATGCAAGAAATTAAAGCATTATAATATAGATAATATTATTTCAACCTATTTGTAAATAAATATTATTAAGCTATGCCGTTTCAACAGTATCAATTGCTTTGTTGCAACAACAGCAGTTACCGCAGCCGCTTCCATACTTTCTTCTCCAACTTTAATATACTCTTTATAAAATATGCGTTATTAATAAAAAAGCCTTATTTAAAGGCTTTCAAATAGTATGGACAATACCGCGTAGAATTAAAAACTATTAGTGATACTCTGCCTAAGGATGAGTATTATCCTCAATTGCGGACAGAGCACTGTTCATTCTTTCTGCAATAGTTTCGAAAGAAGATAATTTGTTCATCATCATTTCGTTTTGGGCTTCAGTACCTGAATATAAATCCTGTATAGTATTATTTATCTCTTTCAGCTCATGAAGTATCTGGCTTAGTATTTCGTTATCAGTCATTTTAACATCCTTAATATTTTTTCCTTCCCTAATTTAAACAAACTCAAGAATGATTGGAAAGTTTTTAATATAAATATAATGCAGGATTTGTAATCTCATCATAAATACTACAAATAAATATTTTAAATCCTTATTTATATATTCTTGATTATTTATCACATGACATTACAAGCTCATTTTTTGCTTTTACTACCGGCGGCAGATTCCGAATAAACATAATTAAACCTGCCGTCCGGGGCAGCATCGCCGTCAACATAAAAATCCATTATGTTTCCGCTGCTTACATTATTATCGCTCCATTTGAATTCAAAGTTTAATTCTTTTCCATTAATATTCAGCAGCGCCCTTTTTATCTTTAATACTAATACATTGCCGGATAGAAAATATTCCGCAGAGCCGGCTTTTTCCCAGTTCCAGCTATTGCCTGTATTCTTTTCAATAACCGCAGAATCGCCCGGGTTTACCCGGTTAATAACATAATCATATCCCTGCCAGCCTGTGGATTTATCGCGGTCACTATCAATCCACAACTGCATCCATTGAGGTCCGTTTTTCGGAGTTAATTTATCCGCTGTCTTCACGTAGAAATAAACATAATTATTATCACGTGCAACCTTAGAAAGGACTATGTCATTCCTGCCTGTATTATTTATATAATACAAACTATCCCCCTGCCCCTTTGAACCCCGGTGCATAACATCGCCTTTATAATCCCTGTATTCGGGCTTTACATCTGCCCAGTCACCAGGATTATTTATTCTAATTGTCTTTTTGCCTGAAGTTTTTTCCTGAACACGCATGCCTTTAAATTCTCGTACATTGCTTACTAACTGCATATAATAAGCATCGCCCTTATCCCCCCATGATTTTACAGGTTCAATATCCCGGCTTTTTTCCCAATTATATTCATCAACAAAAGAATACGGAGCATACGTATTTGGCCAATCTTTTGTATTCTGTTTACTGGCAACCCATTCATTCCATCCGGTAACAAAAACAAGATCCGGATTTAGCTCAAATGCACGCGACCATTGTTCCTGGAAATTATATCCGTAATAGTAAGCGGCGGTATCATTGCTCTGCCCTTTTGCCTTTGTATAACTTCGCCCATAAGAACCAGGCTGATTAAATGCGCAGCAGTGCCCTTTAGAATTATCACTTGCATTCTGAGAAACGCCTACGGTTACTTCTTCAAATCCGCCATCATTTTTCATCCCGTAGCCATGCTGGGGATAATCTTCAAGCCATCCCCACTGGTCATTCCGGGAAGGGCCGTTAACATAATCAGGCTGGCCCGGACGGAATGTGAAAAAATCCAGCATTTCATTTTTCAAACGTTCATCAGGATCAGAAGGACTTATATCAGAAGGTTTGAATTTTCTAGTAAGTACATTAGGATAAGCCATTATAAGTGGCTTGCCGTTCCACATAAACCAGAGGTCCTTGTATAAACCGGGCTTGTATAATTCATTGTAAAGTTCAGTAATTTCAGTTAAAGATGCTTTGGTCGCACCGAAGTTTAGTATAAATACAATCTGCGGAGTCTTAACGCCGTCGCGCCTTGCCTGTTCCCATACTTTCAGCAGTTTTGTGTAGGCATCTTTGTAAGTAAGCGTACCATTAGTGCAATCGAAGAACACAACATCAATGCCTGCATTGGCAAGCATCTGAGCATG
>JARLHB010000123.1 GCA_031292465.1 Ignavibacteriaceae bacterium | reverse complement strand
GTTTTATTAAATGAATTAAAGAGTTACAGTCCTGCTCTTGCAAAAAAGACTAAAATCGTAGCCTTGTCCAAAATCGACCTTTTAGAAGAGTCCGAATTAAAAAAGATGGCAAAAAAGAAAATTAAAAATGCTGATTCTCCGCTGCTTCTTTTTTCTTCAGTCACAAACCAGGGTGTGCAGGAATTAATGGATTATTTGTGGAAAGCTCTGGATAAAGACAGCCGGGAATAATTGTTGCGGATTAGAACAGTTTTCGGCTGATATTTATAAAAATCTCTGCAAAACGTGTAAAAAATCATTTTTATTTAAAAAAGATATCATAAGTAAGGTGCTGATTTTTGAAAATATGGACAAATGTTCATATATTTGTCAGCTAAAATACAAAGAGGGCGGGGTAGCTCAGCAGGTCAGAGCAGTGGAATCATAATCCACGTGTCGGGGGTTCGAATCCCTCCCCCGCTACTAAATTTTGGAGGAAATTATGTATACATTTTTAGTTGTTCTTGCGTCTATTATTTCTGTGTTTCTTATGGTTGTAGTTCTAATGCAATCCAGCAAAGGCGATGGTTTATCCGGAACTTTTGGCGGTGCAGCAGGAAGTATGGGAACCATGTTTGGAACCAGAAGGACGGCAGATTTTTTAAGTAAAGGTACATGGTGGTTAGCCGGCAGTTTAGCTATCCTGGCAATTGCTATCAACTTATTCTTTTTACCCGGTCAGGCGGCTGCTAGCCAAAAAGAAAGTATTATCCAGAGGTCAGGCAGACAGCAGATTCCGCAAACTCCTACATTGCCTTCTGAGAGCCAGTCGGTACCAGCTCAACAAGGCGCTCAACCTAAGAAATAAAAAGATATTTAATGAATTTTTAAACTCCGGTTATTTTATAACCGGAGTTTTTTTATTCCCAGTTAGTAAGAATTTCAACAATATCGTTCTCAACTCCCCTGTAATAATTATTACTTCTCTTATCAAAATCGAATATCATACTGATAATTAAATCCTCACCCTTTCTTGTCTTCAGATACCCTGAAAGGGATGATACGCCATTTAAAGTGCCCGTCTTACCGTGGAATTCGTTTTCAGCAGGGCCGCTTTGCATACGGTGCCTTAGTGTACCATCCACTCCTGCTACGCTTAATGAATTATAGAAGTCGCCGTAGTTTTTCACGTCGAAGTACATTTTTTGCAATACACCTACTATAGCGCCTACTGTTACGTGATCAAACCTGGAAATACCGGAGCCGTCAACAATTGAAGTTCCCTCAGAATAAATATTATTATTTTTGAGGAATTTTAAGATTGCCTGGGTGGAATAAAAAGAATTTCCCTGCTTGCCTGATGCAACAGCGCCTACTGTTTTGAAAAGGCATTCAGCCAGAAAATTATCACTCCTTTTGTTGATAACCTTAATAAGGTCTTTTAAATATATTTTTGATTCTGCCAATCCTGTTGTTTTGGGAGGAGTGACTCCTTTTATTGCAGTTTTACCAACAGTAATTCCGTTTTCAATTAATTTATCTCTTAATAACTTTGCAAGATACATTGGCGGATCGCTTATATCTCTTGTTGCAGTTACAAGTTGGTAACTTGTGTGCCTTTTCTTACGAATTTTCACTCTCTTTTGTTCATATACTCTATTCCTGTCAATTACCAGGGCTGAAATTGCGGGAAGTTTTACATTGGTTGTTTCATCGCTTATCCAGTCAGACCTCGTATAGAGATCATCAAAGAAAGTATCGTCGCCAATAATGTAGCCGGTTATTTTTTTTATTCCCTGGCTTTTAAGCGAGTTTACCATTTCAACCAGGTCTTTTTCGGTAAACAGGGAATTGCCGTATCCCTTTATATAAACGTTACCGTTTATTATCCCGTTTTTAATATTCTTGTCGTCGGTCAGAATTTTGGTGGATAGCGTATAATTCCCGCCCATTATTGAAAGAGCAGTTGCCGTAGTAAAAATTTTTGTGTTGGACGCCGGAATCATTGAGCTATTATAGTTCAATCTATATATAGTATCCTGTCTTAGCGGATCGAAAATCAGAACTGCAATCTTGGTATTGGGAGGGAGTTTTGTTAAGGCCTCATCAATTCTTTTTTTTAGGACATCATTCGAAAAGGGAAAAACCTGAATACTAATTATCAAAAAAAGCGCAATTATCTTTTTCACAAACATCAATAAGAATCTCCATCTTTCATTACCCCCATATTATTTTTGGAAAATAATGTAACTTAAGTATCTTTAACTAATTATAAATATTATTTTTAACATTCTTATAGTTTACTTAAATAAGAATGAAAAAATATTTCGTAAATATAAAATTTTAATGCTTAAATAAAAGTTAACAGAAAACATTTTATTAAATAAATAGAAATAAAAATGGCAAAGAAAAAAAACAACCTTAAAGCTTATGAGAATTTAGAATTTTTAAATTCATCTGAAGCCAGGATATTACGGATACTTGCGGAATTTTTAGAGCCGCAAAAAGAATTTAAAAAGCATAAGATAATTGATACTATAGTATTCTTCGGCTCAGCAAGATTAAAATCTAAAAAAGATGCAATTGCCGAATTGAATAAATTTAAAACAATGAATCCTAATACCACACCTAAATTTGCCGAGGAACTAAGAAAAGCGCAGCATCATGTTGATACATCAAGATATTATGAAGATGCTGTAGAACTTTCACGCAGGTTAACTGAGTGGTCTATGGGCTTAAAGACTTTTGCGCGAAGGTTTATTATTTGCACAGGCGGGGGCCCTGGAATAATGGAAGCCGCAAATAAAGGCGCTAAGCTTGCAGGAGGATATTCTATCGGCTTAAATATAAGCATACCTTATGAACAGTTTATTAATAAGTATGTTCCCCCGGAACTAAGCTTTGAATTTCACTATTTCTTTATGAGAAAATTCTGGTTTGCTTATCTTGCAAAATGCCTTATAGTTTTCCCGGGCGGCTTCGGAACAATGGATGAGTTCTTTGAAATAGTAACTCTTCTGCAAACGGGTAAAATTAAAAAGAAAATGCTGCTTGTTGTTTACGATGAGAAATACTGGAAAAGCATTATCAATCTAAACGGACTTGTAGAAAACGGAGTAATTAATAAATCAGACCTGAGTTATTTTAATTTTTGTAACACTGTAGATGAAGCATTTACAGCTATAGTCAACCATTTTGATAAGCATTACTTAACTCAGAAAGAACCGGAAGCAATAGAGCCAGGTTTAATAAAATAAAAAAAGCCTCTTGAAAAAGAGGCTTAAAATTTACTCAACAATATCAACACGATGAGCGCGTCTGGCAGCTTTTAACTTTTCCATACGCTTTTTAATTGAAGGTTTAACAAAAAAGGTTCTCTTCTTAAATTCTTTAAGTATACCTGATCTTTCGTATTTCTTTTTGAACCTTCTTAAAGCTTTATCGATGGATTCGTTTTCGCCAACTGTAATCCCTACCAAAGTATCACCTCAATTCATGGTATTAAATGGTTAATGATTCAATTAATTTTTTTAAACCTGATTTCTGAAATTCAACAGCAATAGATTTTTGGCCGTTAGACAACACGTCTTTTGAAACAACTTTGCCAAAATCATCCCAATTCTTATGATATATGGATTCACCAACAGAAAAGGATTTGCTTGGTGAATATTCAGTACATTCTTCGTTTTCAATTCCTTCCAAAGAAGGTTTGGTCACTTTTACATCTTCTGTCATGTCAATTATCATCGTCTGCTTGCACTTTTTACATTTTGCCCAAAACTTGTTATGATTATCCGTACCAAGCACTTCTCCGGCTAATTCCATCTTTTTCATTCCTGCACAATTAGGACAAAACGCTTCGATATTTTTAATACGTGCCATACTTAATTTTTCCTTTGCTAAAAAGCCAAGTGTTTAAAATAATAAAATAATGAGCTACAATCAAGTATTTTGGTGCCATCCTAATAATCACTTTGATGGAAAAGTTACCATTATTATATAAAATTATAGGTGAAATATAAGGCAAATTTGCGAAAATTATGCTTTTTTATCCCATTTTTAGCATTTGGGTATCGTTACCTCTCAGGAAAATATAATACCATTCTTATTTTCCCATTGGAAGTCTCTTACATCTGTAATGAAGCCATTAATGACGGAATATCTAAGTTTTCCGTCTTTTTTAATTAAATAATTAGGTATTTCGCCTGTTTTTATATCATTTTCGTGTTTCAAATTGCCGCCGGTGACAATGTTAACCGGAAATTTTGAATATTGATCGTTAAACTGGCCTGAATTCAGAAAAATATTTGTATAACCTTCTTCATAAAGCTTTATAAAATCAAGGTTTTCAATCTCTGATATAGAATTAATTGGTACAGGGTAAGTTTTACCGGCGGTTATTTCCATACCATCGAGGTTATAATCTTCATGCCCGAAAAAAACGGATAAATCACCTATGTCTTCCACGGCGGATTTAAAATAAAAATTTTTAGCATTATTTGTATTTACTTCAGTACGGTTAATTCCTATATCAATTTTGCAATCGTTCCCATTCCTTTTGAATGTAACATTTCTTATAATAAGGCTCATAAGGTCGCTTTCATTAAAGGGAATCTCATCATAGGTTTCAAAAGATTGCTGGTTGTAGCTCTGTTCAATTATACTCTTAAATGAGGCCAGTAAGGCTATAAAATTCATTTTCCTTACGTATTGTTTCTCAATATCGTTTTTCCAGCAGCCGGATTCTATAAGGATTGTACTTGTTCCCAGCTTTTGAAAATTATCTCCGAAAGCACGGGGTTCAAAATCAGCCGGATATTTTGCAATATGTCCCGGAATAAAGGATGAGAGAATTGAATAAATGTGAGCAATCAGTTTTACAGCATTAGACCTTGTCGCAGAAAGTGCGCTGTCATAATCTTCCGGGGGTGCAAGGAATGAGAGTGTGGCCGTTTTAAATGTATGCCCCGCTGAATAATTAATATCCTGATCGTGAAGGTT
>JARLHB010000122.1 GCA_031292465.1 Ignavibacteriaceae bacterium | reverse complement strand
TAAATAAACATTTGGCTGTCCCGGTCCTGTCCGCTGTTCCGTTACCGGGACAGCCAAATTTTTAATTCTTATTTATCAGATAATAACTTTATGAATTATGCAATAATAGCTGCCGGCGAAGGCCAGAGATTAAAAGAAGAGGGAATTATTACTTCAAAGCCGTTAATAAAAATTAACGGCATTCCTTTGATTGAAAGATTAATCAATATATTCTTAAAGCATGATGCAGAGTCGATTAGCTGCATAATAAACAGTGAATCAGTTGATTTAAAAAAATACTTAAATGATTTAGAAATACCGGTTCCACTTAATCTTATTGTAAAATCAACTCCAAGTTCTTTACACAGCCTTTATGAGCTGCGTGTATTTTTAGCCGGGAAACCGTTTATGCTTACAACCACAGATTCAATATTCCCGGAAAGTGATTTTGAAAAATATTTATCCGCTATTAAAACGCATTCAGATGACGGCGTACTTGCAATAACGGATTTTATTGATGATGAAAAGCCGCTGTATGTAGAACTGGATGAGAATAACAGGATAAAAGAATTTTCAGATAATAAAACATTATCTAATTGTGTAACAGGAGGAATTTATTACTTCAATAAGAATATCTTTTCTGCCGCAGAGAATATACTAAACAGCAATGTACACAGGCTTAGAAACCTGCTTAAATATTTAGTGCAAAGCGGTTTCAATTTAAGCGCCTTTATGTTCCCCAAAATAATAGATGTTGACCATGTTACAGATATACAAAAAGCCGAAGAACTAATAATGTCTGAGAAAAATGATAAAGAATAATTCTATAGTAAGCTCATTTAAAAAAAGGCTGGCTTCACTGGAAGATTATACATTATTGGTTGTTGATATATTAAAAAATATAACTTCGTATAAAACAAGCTGGTCAAATACAATTCAGGAAATGTATTCAGTAGGCCCGCAGGCTCTTTTATTAATCATTATAGGCGGCCTGTTTGCCGGAGTGATTCTGGCGACAGAAGGCGGGCACAATCTTGTTACTTTCGGCGCTATAACAGTAATCGGGCGAACCGTTACTTTAGGAATGATACGCGAGCTGGGCCCGATAATTGCGGGACTTTTATTAGCTTCACGAACGGGAGCTAAAAACACTTCCGAAATCGGGGCGATGCAGTTAAGTGAACAGATTGATGCTTTAAGAGCTTTTGGCTTAAGCCCGACAAAGAAATTAGTAATTCCACGTGTTGTTTCTGCATTGGTAATGTTTTTGCCTCTTACTTTAATAGCAGATATATCAGGGATTATAGGCGGCGTATTTATCTCACACTTAACATTTCATGTTGATCTGGCCTACCTTATTAATTCTGTAATGCAATGTATTAAACTGAAGGATCTTTTTGTCGGTTGTATAAAACCGGTTTTCTTCTCTTTCTTTATCTCAAGTATAAGCTGCTATTACGGGCTTAGTACAAGCGGCGGCACAACTGAACTTGGCAAAAAGGCCATAAACTCTGTTGTTATGTCTTCTGCTGTGGTACTCGGGCTTGATGTAATATTTACAAAAGTAATATGGGAGGTCTTGTAAACGCAGATGATTGAATTGGAAAACATATCGTTAGCGTTAACCGGAAGAACCATTCTGGATGATGTATCCCTATTTATTGAAAAGGGAACAACATCGGTAATACTGGGGCCAAGCGGTGCAGGTAAAAGTACAATATTAAAAGTTATCCTTGGCCTGCTTAAACCCGATAAGGGAAGCGTGATAATTGAGGGCAGAAATATTGTTGACGAAAACGGGAATGATGCTCTTGATGTAAGAAGAAAAATAGGGATGGTATTTCAGGCAAATGCTCTATTTGATTCATTAACAGTTGAACAAAACGCAGCTTACTTCCTGAAGGAAAGCCGTAATAAGACGCCAAGGGAAATTAATACAATTGTTGAAGAAGTACTATCCTTTGTTAACCTTTCCGGCACAAATAAACTATACCCGGACCAGTTGAGCGGGGGAATGAAAAAAAGGCTTGCTATTGCCAGAGCCCTGGCGGTAGATCCCAAAATAATTTTATTCGATGAGCCAACCACCGGGCTTGATCCTATTAATACAAAAGCTGTGCTTAACCTTATCAAGAGTTTAAAATCAAGAGGGACGACCTCGGTTATCGTTACACATATTTTGAATGATGCAATTGCTATAGGCGATGTTCTTACAGTAATAAATGACGGTAAGGTTACGGCATCCGGCAATTTGAAGGATATACTAAATACTAAAGATCAGTTTATCAAAGATTTCTTTTATGAAGTATTTGAAGATGCTTCATTTTTTGTAAATAATAAAAAAGAATAATCAATGGAAGAGCAAAAGGACAAAATAATAAATTACAAAATAGGCCTTACGGTATTTTTCGGCCTTTTAATAATATTTATCCTGCTTGTTGTAGTCGGTACGGATGATTATTTCTTCTCAAAAACTTACAACCTTAAAACTTATGTAAGCGATGCTGCCGGACTGGTTAAAGGCGCGCCTGTAATGCTGGGGGGTATTAAAGCAGGGGATGTGGAAAGAATAGATTTTATCCCCGGCAATGAGAAGAGTAATATTTGTGTATCACTTAGAGTTGTATACTCATATAGAAATAAAATTACAGCAAGTTCAAGGGCGGAAATAAGAGCCATCGGCATACTGGGAGATAAGTTAGTCTATATCTCTGTCGGCAAAACAAATGAGGCCGCAATAGGCGAGGGTTCTACTATACCGTACAACTCAACAATAGGCTTTGAAGATATTTCCCAAAGCCTATCACCTGCTGTAGTTGATCTGAAGGGAATACTAAGCAATATGCATAAAATAACCGATACTATTGCGGCCGGTAGGGGCAGCATCGGGCAATTAATAAATGATCCGGCTACCGTTAACGATATAAACCGTGTAATAAATAAAGCGGACGCTTTGTTAACAAAGGCAGATAGTAAAGACGGAACACTGGGAGGGCTTATTCATGACAAAGAAATTTACAATAACCTTGCCTACGTAACCAAAGACCTTAAAGAATTAATCAATGGTTTACGAAACGGCAAAGGGACTTTTGGGAAATTAGTTGTAAACGATTCATTGTATAATAATATCAACTCATCTGCTGCACAGTTGAAGGAAATTCTTACAAAAGCTCAGAACGATAGTACTGTTGCAGGAGGGCTTGTAAATGATAAAAAGTTGTACCGTAATCTTAATGATTTGATAAAAGACATTAACAGTCTGGTGAATGACATAAAAGAGAATCCGGGCAGATACGTAAAAGTGAAAATATTTTAAATAAAAAATATAATAATTAAACGCGGGTAGTTATGAAACTAAAATTTACAGGAATTAAAAGGAAGGAGATATATTCTCCTAATCATATTACAAATGATTATCAGATACTTTTAAAAACCAGCGAGGTGCTTAAGGAACTAGGCCATGATGTGGAAATATTAGAGGAATCGTATATAGAAACGCATGATATAGATGATAAAATTATCTTTTCTATGGCACAAGGGCAGGCAGGATTGTTAAGGCTTCAGGAATTTGAAAATAACGGAGCAATGATAATAAATACTCCAACTTCAGCTTTGAATTCCTACAGGATAAACATGATTAATCTGCTTACGGAAGCAGCCGTACCATTTCCTAAGAGCGTGATACTGGAAGATTTCAATCAGGCAGACAGCATTATAAACCAATTTCCTAAAGCAAAGCTGTGGCTTAAACGCGGAGATGTTCATGCAGAACATAAAGAAGATGTAACACTGGTTTATTCCAAGAATGAACTTGATACAACGCTGGAAGAATTTTATAAAAGGGGAATAAAGAGAACAGTTATTCAGGAACACCTGCCGGGCGATACAATAAAGTTTTACGGCGTTTTAGGCACCGGCTTTTTCCACTGGTACTATTTAAACGGCCATGATTATGTGGAGTTTGATCTTGATGAATTAAAAGAACTTGCATTCAGGTCCGCGGAGGTTCTGGGGCTTGATATTTTTGGCGGGGATGTAATTGTTTCTCCGCAAGGGACACTTAAAATAATTGATATAAACGATTGGCCGAGTTTTGCCCCAATTAGAGATGAAGCGGCAAAACAAATCGGCCAATGTATTCACAGAAAGGCTTTATGCTATGTTGAACAAAACTAAACGGAAGTATTCTTCCATTGTTACGGAAATACCGGGTAAAAAATCCTTGGAAATTTTTAACGAGGAACAAAAGTATATTGCACCGGGGACACAAACTATTGCAACATCATCAAAAATAGTCACTGCAAAGGGTGAAGGCGCAATAATTGAAGATGTTGACGGCAACAGGTATATCGACTTCTTTGCAGGCGTAGGCGTAGCCAGCCTTGGATACAACCATCCAAAATATGTAAAAGGTTTTTCAGAACAGCTTGCAAAAATACACGTTGGAAGTTTTACAACTGAAATGCGTGCAAAACTTGTAAAACTGCTTGCAGAAGTTGCTCCCGGCGATCTTAACCGCAGCCAGTTCTACAGCAGCGGCGCTGAAGCAGTTGAAGCTGCTTTGAGGCTTGCTAAATCTTATACAAAAAGAACCGAGTTTATGAGTTTCTGGGGCGGCTTTCATGGTAAAACAATGGGAGTGCTTGGGTTATTAAGCGATACGTTTAAAAACGGATTAGGGCCTTTGCCTGTAGGTACATTCTCAACTCCTTATGCTAACTGCCTGCATTGTCCGCTGAATGATACTTTTCCGGAATGCAAATTCAGATGCGTTGAATTTATAAAAGATAAAATAAGATATGAAACAACAGGCCAGCTTGCTGCTTTTGTTGTTGAGCCTATCCAGGGTACAAATGGAAATGTTATTCCGCCTAAAGGATTTCTAACAGAACTTAAGAAACTTGCCAATAAAATTGGCGCCTTATTAATAGTTGATGAAATGATAACAGGATTCGGCAGAACCGGTAAAATGTTCGGCTGCCAGCATGATGATGTTATTCCTGATATTATAACTATTGGCAAGGGATTTGGCGGCGGGTTTCCAATGACCGGGTTAATATCCAACGATGAGATAATAAATGCGAAACCGTTTGCAAATCCTTCAGGCAGTTCTTCAAGCTACGGCGGAAATCCAATCGCTTCCGCAGCGGCATACATTACATTAAGAACAATTATAGATGAAGGGCTGGTTGAGAACTCGGCAAAAGTTGGCGCTTTTATGCTTGAGAAACTGACGGCATTCAAAGATAAATATGATTTTGTCGGCGATGTCCGTGGTAAAGGTTTAATGATAGGTATGGAATTAGTGAATCCAAAAAATTTAACGGAAAAGCTCGATAAAAAAATTACGCAGGTTATCTTCAAAGAGTGCCTGAACCGCGGATTAATCTTTATGGGATATAATCCTGACATAAGAATAAATCCTCCGTTGGTAATTACAGAAGAAGTTGCGGAAGAAGGAATAGAAATAATGGATGAGGTATTCCAGCATGTCGCTGAACAAATCGGAAATTAGAAATACATTTAAATCGGAGGATACGGAAGAATACCTTGATAAGGTATTCTACCGCCCTTTCGGATATTATATGGCGCTTATATCTAAGAAGCTGGGTATTACTCCTAATGGTGTAACAATATTCAGCATCTTTGTCGGCGTTCTTGCCGGGCATTTATTTTATTATCAGAATCTATGGATAAATGTTATAGGCATATTATTATTAATCTGGGCGGAAGGATTGGATAGTGCGGATGGCCAGCTTGCCCGCATGACAAACCATAAAAGCCGTTTCGGTAGGATTCTTGATGGGGTCGGAGGCAACCTCTGGTATATAAGCATCTACATTCATCTCTGCCTGCGCCTTATAAACACAGGATTGTCCCCGGCCATATTTATTATTGCAGTAATTGCAGGCGTTAGCCAATCGATTCAATGCGCTGTGGCAGATCATTACCGGAATTTTTACACTTACTTTGTCCAGGGCAGGGAAAAAAGCGAGATTGATGATTCTTCAAATCTTGCACTTGAATATCCAAAGTTAAGCTGGCGTAAAAATTTCTGGAAAAAATTCCTAATGAGAATGTATATCAATTATACAATTGAACAGGAATTTGTTTCAAGAAATACGATAATACTAATGCGTTATTTTGAGCGGTATTTTGATTCTAAAATACCGCAAAGTATTTCCACACTATTCCGTGAAAAGAATAAACGGCTGATAAAGTATTATAATATCCTTACTTCCAATACGCGCATGATTGTCCTGTTTATCGCACTCATTCTAAACAACATTTACATTTTTGCATTCTTCCAGATTATTTGTCTTAACCTGTTTCTTATCTATGTGGTTGCAAAACATGAGGCAAACAGCAAGGCCATTTTGGATGAAGCAATATTAATTTCACCGGAGGCAATATAATGTTAAAAGGAGCGATAATTGGTTTCGGGAAAATTGCCCGTTCAAGCCATATGGATGCGTACAAGAATGATTCCTTTAATGGAGAAGTTGAAATTACATCCGCTATTGAGCCGAATCCAAATAATTTTCAGATCAGTCAAAAAGAGTTCCCGGCGATCAGGTTTTATCATTCATTGGAGGAATTGCTTGATAATGAAGCCATAGATTTTGTTGATATAACATGCCCTCCGCAATATCATTTTGAAATGCTGGAAAAATGTATTGCTAAAGGACTTAATATTTTATGTGAGAAGCCGTTTACGCTTAACTTAAAAGAAGCTGAAATAATAAGGGAAAAATTATTAAACTCATCAATAGTTTTTATGCCCTGTCATCAATATAAATATTCGCCAATCTGGTGTGAATTTAAATCTTTTATAGACTCCCAGGAAGATTTTTGCAGGCCGCTGCTTCAATTCAACGTTTTCCGTACACAGGCAGATCCCGGCCTTGAAACTCTTTCTGATAAATGGCGCAAGGCATCTATAGATACAGGCGGTGGAATATTAGTGGATACTGGAATTCACTATTTGTATTTAGTTAACTGGATGCTTGGCAATCCGGTTAGGATTATGTCTAACCTTACAACACTTCAACATCTTGATTACAACTGTGAGGATACTGCAATAATAGTGCTGGAATCTCCCAAAGGGGCAGCGCAAATAACAGTTACATGGGCTGCAGATAAGAGGTATAATGACGCCAAATTAGTCTGCAAAAACGGTAGTATATATTATGAAGGCGGAACAAAATTATTAAAATCAAGTTCCGCAGGCATTGAAGAAATACCCGTTCCGGACGCTTCGGATAAAAAGAATTATGCTTTGCAGTACGTTAGTATGTTCCGCCGTTTCTTTGATGCTGTAAAGAATAATCAGCAAAATATTAATTGGATTGATGAAGCATACCAGTCAATCTTGTTGTTAAATAAGTGCTATGAATCATCCAATTCAAATAATAGATAGTTATGAATAATAATAAAATTAAATACATCTTTCTTCTGGCAGGGTTAATATTTTTTGTTTACCTGATTGCTGATTTCGGCGTTGACAAAATTGTACTTAACCTGCAAAAGACAAGCTGGTATTTCCTTCTTATAGTTGGGACATGGATTCCTGTTTATCTTTTTAATGCTATAGCCTGGAACATTATAATTAATAGGAAGGATATTTCTTTTTTCAGGGTTTTATCTGTTACAATTAGCGGTTATGCACTTAATTATATGACGCCGTTTTTCCATCTGGGAGGCGAGCCGTTTAAGGTACTTGCTTTAAAAAAAGATATAGGGCTTAACCGTTCTTTATCATCAACAGTGGCCTACCTGATGCTGCATTTCCTTTCGTCATTTTTATTCTGGATAGTAGCCATAATTGCTATTTACTTCTTTCTGCCTGTATCTCATTTAGCTTATATAGCGCTGTCAATTTGTCTTGTCGTATTTACCTTAGTTGTATTCCTATTTCTAAAGGGCTATAAGCATGGCGTTACCAGGTCATTCGCCTTGTTCTTTGTAAAACTGCCTATACTAAAAAGATTTAGTGAAAAAGTAAATAACAAAGAAGAGTTCCTTAATAATGTTGATAAGGATATTAGTGAACTGGTTACGACAAGGAAGAAGAGTTTTGCTGCGGCAAATATTTTTGAGCTTGCCTCACGGCTTGTTGGCACGCTGGAATTTTATTTTATATTAAAAGCAATAGGTTACTATCCCACTTTTATTGATGCATTCCTTATTAATGCAGGCGCTGCTATAATATCCAACCTGCTTTTTATTGTTCCGTTTGAATTAGGTGTAAAAGAAGGCGGCCTGTATTTAACCCTGGGCTTATTGCACTATGTACCGGGAATCGGAATTTATATTGGATTAGTAAATAGGATGAGGGAACTATTCTGGATTTTCATCGGCTTAATATTAATTGCAGTATCAGGGAATAAAATTAACAAAGAAGAATATCAGGAAGTATTAGAGGATGGAAGCAATATTATTTGATTTTGGGGGTACGCTGGATACCAATGGTGTTCACTGGAGTGAAAAATTCTGGGAGATATACCAAAAATACCGTGTCCCGGTTACAAAAAAAGAGTATGAAGAAGCTTATGTAGCCGCTGAGAAAAGGATGAGTGAGCGTGTTCATAAAGAAGACGATATGATGGCAACACTTTCTAATCAGGTTAATCTTCAATTTGAATATCTGCACAATGAGAGGAAGATAAACGAATATTCGCGTCTGGCAGATTCAGTTATTAATTCGTGCTATTTGGATGTGATAGAGACACTAAAAATTACGGATAATGTACTTAGGCAATTGAAGAATAATTATAAACTGGGAGTTGTTTCAAACTTTTATGGCAACCTTGAACCGGTTTTAAAAAGCCTTTCAATAGACAAATATTTTGACGCAATAATTGATTCGACTGTAGTGAAAGTAAATAAACCTGATCCTAATATTCTTCAGGTTGCACTGTATTGGCTTAATACAATCCCTGCAAATGCTATTGTTATAGGCGATTCATACGACAGAGATATTATACCGGCAAAAAAGATAGGCTGTAAAACTATCTGGTTGGATGGTAAAAGCTGGAATAAACCAGATGATACATCAGATGCAGATATAATAGTTCATTCAATAAACAAGCTTGTTGATGTAATAAAATCAATAAGTATTTAAAAACGATAAAAAATAATTAACAATATATTAATAAAATAATTGTTTAAAAGAATAACCAATATTCTAATTTTAGAAGGAGATAATATGAAAAATGCACAAGAAATATTACCAGCTAATGGTAAATTGGGTGTATTAATTGTCGGTATAAATGGAGCTGTTTCAACCACATTTGTTGCAGGAGTTCTAAATGTAACACATGGTTACGGCAAACCAATCGGTTCATTAACACAGCTTGCCACAATCAGAATCGGGGAAAGGAATAAAAACAATTTCCCGTTAATTAAAGATTTTATTTCACTTGCAGATCCAAAAGATTTTGTTATCGGCGGTTGGGATATCCGTGGTGGAAACTGTTATGATGCCGCTAAAGAAGCGAAAGTATTTGAGGATAAAGACATAGATTCCGTTGCTAAAGAATTAGAGTCTATTGAAGCTATGCCCGGAGTTTTTGACAGCTATTATGTAAAAAGATTAAAAGGGACTTGCATAAAAGAAGGTAAAAATAAATATGAACTTATGGAACAAATCCGTCAGGATATACGAAATTTTAAAGCGCAAAACCATCTTGAAAGACTTGTTGTAGTATGGTGTGCAAGCACAGAGATATACATTAAACAGAGTGAAGTACATCAGTCATTGCAAAGTTTTGAACAGGGGATGAAAGAGAATCATACAGATGTTGCTCCAAGTATGCTATATGCATATGCTGCTATTGCAGAAGGTGTGCCGTTTATTAATGGTGCTCCAAACCTTACGGTAGATATACCTGCAATTTTGGAGTTTGCAGACAAACAGGGCGTTCCTGTAGCCGGTAAAGACTTTAAAACCGGGCAGACTTTAATGAAAACAGTTATAGCTCCTATGCTGAAAGCAAGAATGTTAGGCCTTAACGGATGGTTTTCTACAAACATACTTGGCAACAGAGATGGTGAAGTCCTGGATGATCCACAGTCATTTAAAACAAAAGAAGTAAGCAAGCTTTCCGTGCTTGATTTTATACTTCAGCCAGAATTATATCCTGAACTTTATGCTCATTATTGTCATCAGGTAAGAATTAATTACTATCCGCCGCGCGGGGACAATAAAGAAGGATGGGATAATATAGACATATTCGGATGGATGGGCTACCCTATGCAGCTTAAAGTAAATTTCTTATGCAGGGATTCAATCCTTGCTGCTCCCATTGTGCTGGATCTTGTAATATTTATGGACTTGGCAAACAGAACAGGATTTAAAGGTATTCAGGACTGGCTCTCATTTTATCTTAAGAGTCCTATGCATGCTACAGATAAAGTACCCGAGCATGATTTATTCATTCAGTTAATGAAGTTAAAAAATACATTAAGAGTTATGAAAGGTGAAGCACCTATATCCCATCTTGAAAATGAAGCACTGGAGTCAGCAAGGGATTTAGAGCATTTAACGGCTTAAATGTATGGAGGTATATATCAATGGTTGCTGAAGGAAAAAACATCAGAACAATTTTCATTTGCGGTTTGTCATCTGAAATTGGGCAAAAGCTTGCAAATTCTTTTGCAGATTCTAATACAAAGTTATTCCTGACTGACCCCAGTCAGGAAACTTTGGAAAAGATTGAGAAAAAAATTTCCGGCAAAGCAAAGGAACTGCAGGTAATGCGTGTGGACAGCAGAGATGCATACTTTGTTGAAGACTCCGTTTATAAGGCTTTTTCTTCCTTCGGCAACTTTGATTGTTTTATTAATAATTTTTCGCTCCCAAATTTTCATACAAATATTGTTGACTGTTCGCTTGACTATTGGAACAGGATAATGAATACAAGTTTAGCGGGTGTCTTTTTACATATGAAGTATGAGTTGATGCTTATTATCGGCCAGCAAAAACGGGGCTTTATTATAAATACGTTCTGTTCTAAAAACAATGCTGAATTAAAAAATTCTCATGCGTCAGTTACATTTTTGTTCGGAATGAATGGCCTGATGCAAACCTTAAGTGATTCTTTTAAAAATAACGCTATTTAGATTATTTCATTTTTCCGCAATGATGATTTCCCCAAATATTTAAAAGATCATTCTTGCAATAATAACGCCATACAGGAACTTTCAATAATAGAAGAAGAAATAATTAATGAAGTAAAAAAAATTGTTGATCCCGTTGGATGGGTAGTTTAAGTTTTTTTAAGAACAGGACAGTTCGGTTATTTGTTTATATAAATCAGTATTTTGGCATTGGGGCAGGGTTTATCTTTATCAATTCAATCCATAAATAAAAATTATTTCCTGTGCTGTGAGAGTCCCGTTTATTAAAATTGATTATTCTAACAGTACAGAAATATTTTAAATGTAAGCCCTAATATATTCCATGAAAATTATTTACTTGTGCCGACAGAATGTTTAAGTTTACAGCAAAAATTGAGGCTGAATAATGCCGAAGAAAATAGCAGACTTACTTGTTGTAGATAGAGAAAAACTTACATTCCATCCTTTAACAATGGAAAGATGGAAGGATTTAGAAATATTATTCGGAGAGAGGGGAGCGTGCGGGGGCTGCTGGTGCATGTCATGGCGGTTAAAAAAGTCTCAATTTGTCAAACAAAAAGGCGATGCAAATAAAAGCGCTATGAAAAAGATAGTTAATTCCAGTGAAGTGCCCGGAATTCTTGCATATTATGATAACAAGCCCATTGCCTGGTGCTCGGTAGCGCCAAGGGAAACATTTATCCGCCTGGAAAATTCCAAAATACTAAGCAGAATTGATGATAAACCGGTATGGTCGGTTAGCTGCATCTTTATAGTGAAAGAATTCAGAAGGAAAGGTATATCAAAAGAATTACTTAAGGCTGTTATAGAATTCTGCAAGTCAAAGGGGGCAAAAATTGTAGAGGCATATCCACAGGAACCTTACGGGCCAAACATACCGGCTGCATTTGCATGGACAGGCATACCATCTTCGTTTGAAAAAGCTGGATTTGAAGTCGCCGGGAGAAGGTCCAAAATGAGGCCAATTATGAGGTATTATATCTAATTGAATTTTGACCTTAACCCGGCAGCTTTTAATCTAACTCGTTGATTTACTAATAATTAAAGACCCGTACATTATAGATGAAAGATAGTAGATAATATCTTCCCAGTACATTTGTCTTAACATCTTCGGTGTATGTGTCGGTAACATTATGCTGCTGACTAACATTCTGATTCAACACATCGTTTGCCGTAAACCGAATTTCACCATTATCATTTTTTAAGACTTTAATGCCCATGCTCATATTCCAGATTAGTGTATTTTTCTTCTCTGCCACAGATACATTGCCGTTATACTGGTCATTTAGTTCATTCTGGAATACAAAACCTGACCAAAAACGCCAATAGAAATTGAATGACGAATTTTGAGTGAAATAATTGCTGTTTGTTCCTACAGTTGAAGTATTTATTACATGATTATAACTGCTGGAAGTTGAAAGAGTAAAATCGACTTTCTCACTGATATTACTTCCTAAAACTAATCCTAAGCCGTATGTGCCTGAATTTGCATAGTTTGCCAAATCATTTATTATGCTTGGCGTGCGGGAGTAAGATACATTTGCATTAAAATTTAAGTTTGATTTTAAAAAACCAACCGGCAGACCGTAAGAAACAAATGAATGTAAATTTACATAACCGTCGAGGTTTTCAGGGATGGATAACTTTGTCCCGGGTTTCAAAATTATATTGTTATAATTTATTGTGTCTTTGTCTGCAATTATGGTCTTATTGCCTATATAATTTTGAATGGCGGATGCACCCAGCATTATAAAAAACGAATTTGTATGATCTGTATTTGTTTGAATATAACGAAGAGTAAGCGAATGTTTATAATCCTGACCTAAATTCGGGTTACCGATACTTAATTGGGTAGTATTGGAATTATTCAGCACGTTTTGTAACTGGTCAATACTTGGGGCATCATTATTTGTTGAGTATGATAAACGAAGATTGTTATTTCTGGAAACGAAATAACGGAGAAAAAATGAAGGCAATACAGAACGGAATGTCCTTCCAATCTGACCGGAACTTGGGAAAGTCTGGTTGTTATTAAGTTCGGCTACGTTATAATTAACATTTGCCGCGAAAGACAAGCTGTTAAGTTTGAACCTGTAACCGGTTCCAAAACTCTGAGATTTATATGTTTCTTTATAAACATTACTCAAAGAATCTATAAGCGTATTATTACCATTTAATGCATCATAAGCCTTCTGATCGCTATAATTATCGGAATAATAAACCCTTGAATTAAATTCTAATAAACTGAATGAATTTATAGGCTCGGTATATACCAGGTTGGCTGAAGAATTAAAACCATGCTTCATCAAATTAGATGTTTGATAAGTAGTATCAGAGCTTAAAGTACCGGAATAATATTTATCTTCAGCATTAAGATTGTTATTTCCTGTATTTTGGGTGAATGTGCCGTTTAGCATTAAAGAAATTGTTCTGCCTGTAGCCTCAAATTTATGCCGGATTAATAAGTCATTAGATGAATTAATTGCCGTAAGATTCGATTTAAATAAATTCTCGGAAGTATTTAATAAATCAGCGCCGGAAGTAGAAATACCGGAAACTTTGCTTGAACCGTTATTTAACTGACTTGTAAAAGACGGGTTAAATAAAATAGAGTTTGATGAATCTATCTGGTAGTTAAGCCGCATATTAAACCGGTTATTAGTATTCTTTGTTATGCCGGAATTAGTTGCATTGTACGCCTGTGCATCTTCCGAAGAAAGAAAATAATTCCGGTTTGTGGAAGATTCTGCATCATTGCTTGTGTAATTGAAAAAATAGCTGCCGGAAATATCAACTTTATTGCCTAATTTATCTGAATAATTCAGTCCGAAAGCTTTAGTTTGTGTTAGCCCGGTGGACTGATTTACAAGAAAATTTGAGATACTTGCGCCACCCGGACCCCCGCCAGGGCCGCCCATCGAACCGCCTCTTCCACCTCCGCCACCCCCTCCGCCCATGGGCCGGTTGAATGATCGCCCTGATCCGGACATAATACCAAGCAGATCTTCGGTAGAAAAATTTTGCTGATTAGTGTTATTTACCTGAGTAATAATTGAAATTCTGCGGTTATTGTTAAAAAAGTTGATGTCTCCGCCTGCAGAATACCTTTGGTCATCTCCATATCCCCCGGAAATCCTGCCGAATGTACCGCTCTTATCCTTTATTCTTGTTACAATATTTATTGTTTTATTAGTATTGCCATCATCAAATCCGGTAAATTCTGACTGATCACTCTGCCGGTCATAAACCTGAATTTTTTCCACTACTTCAGCCGGAAGGTTTTTCAAAGCGGCATTCGGGTCGTTGCCAAAAAATTCTTTTCCGTCAACTAACACTTTTACAACATCCTCGCCCTGTGCCTGCACTTTTCCATTTTGTACGGTGATTCCGGGCATTTTTGCAAGTAGATCCTGGGCAAGCGCATCTTTATTGGTTTTAAAAGCTCCGGCATTGTATTCAGCAGTGTCGCTCTTCAGAACAATTTGGGTAGGATCAGCAGTTACTTCAACCTCTCCCATGCGAACGCCCTGAGATGACAAATATATTGTGTTCAAATCAATATGGTTATCTTTTATTTGAATATCTTTTTGATAATCGCTATATCCTACGTAGGTTATTTTTAATATATATTTCCCGGATTTCAATGCATCAAAATAAAATCTGCCGTGGTTATCAGTTATTGCCCCTCGTGGTTTTGTATCAGACTGGCGGGACAGCGTTATATTAGCCCCCTCTAAAATCTTTTTGTTAGATGCATCAGATACAATACCCCTTACAGTGTATGTTTGTGGAAACAAGTTAATACATGCAAATAAGATGATAAATAGTATATAACTCTTTTTCATACCGCTTATTAATTGTTTTATTTTCTATCTTAGTCAATACTGTTTGGTTAAAGGTTTAAAAAAACTACAAAATAATGAAAATTTTAAGACCCTAAAGTATTTTCTCAAATTTCTAATAAGAATAAAAACAGGTAAGTGAATTAGAAATGCCACTATAATTGGAAATTGCAGCTGATGCATT
>JARLHB010000121.1 GCA_031292465.1 Ignavibacteriaceae bacterium | reverse complement strand
TTCTTTGTCCTGCATTTCTTTTTCTCCTTCTACTCTGATATATTTTTTTGTTTCTTAATTTCTTAGTCTTTTATTCTTCTGATCTTTAAGTGTTTAAATCTTTAAATTTTCCAATCTTCTACAACTTTATTACGAATGTAGATAGCACAAGTACTACCAGTCCAAGCACAAGCACTGTAATCGTCTTTCTTCCGGCGCCTTTCCATTCCTTAAGGATTATTCCCCACACATTGCCGAACAGTATATTCATTGCCATCAGTATGCTCCACCCGAAGGCTACCATACCTAACGGCAGTTTACTCTGCCCCATACCGAAGAAGAAAAACTGAAGGTACCACAGTGTGCCGCCGAGAAGGCAGAAAAGAAGGTTACTGACAAGTACGTTTGAGGATACGGAAAGGTAGTCCTTAAAGGTCTTGTTCTTTACATTAAGGTACATGCAATAAATAAAGTTTGTAAGGAACCCTCCGAACATTACATATATATAAACCGGATTAGCCACAAACAAAGGATTAGTGCCCTGATCTGCCGCTACTTTCTGTATTACGTTGCCTGCATCCATAAATCCCGGTATACCGTTTATTCCAAAGTTAAAACATGCGCTCATTACACCGGCAAGCACAGCTATCAGAAGGCCTTTCTTCAGGGCAAATTCCTTTATGGCTTTCTGCCTGTCCTCTACCGACATATTTGCTGACCTGAGCGCTCCTGCATAGCCTACTATGGCTATGCCTGCTATACATATCGATACTCCGAGTATTATCAGCACGCCTGAGTGTGTACCAAGCAGGTTCTGGCCGGATATTATTGGAGGGATCAGTGTACCGAGGGCTGCACAGAAGCCAAGCGCTATTGACTGTCCGAGAGCTACTCCAAGAAAACGCATACTCAGGCCGAATGTAAGCCCGCCTACTCCCCAGAGTGCGCCGAACAAAAGAGTATACGCAACTGCACCGGAAGGCGAGTTACTTAGTACTGCTCCAAGGTTTGGGACTGTAAAGTATGCAAACACCCACGGTGCTACTATCCATGAAAACACTCCCTGCACTATCCAGTAACTTTCCCACGACCAGCCGTGTACCTTCTTTATCGGGACATAGAAGCTTGCAGCACACGCGCTGCCTATTGCCATTAAAACTATGCTTAAGATTGAGTTCATTGAGGTTATTCCTTCCTTATGAATGCATTTTTACTTAATAACGGTTAAATAATAAATAGCCCAAGACGAAAACGTTTAAGCTTATTCGTATGTTATGATTTATTTAAAATTAGTTCAGCCATTCATTAAGTTAGTTAGTTATGAAATGTTCACGAAAACCTTTAAGTAAAATATATCTGTTTTAGTCCATTATTGTCAAGGACTATTTTTCATTTAATTCTGAAATACAATCATCTTACTGAAGTAAATGTGTACTTACCCGAATCTACATTAATAAATACCCTGCCGCCAGCAAATTTTTCTATTTTAATATTTTTAGCTCTACTTATTGGAATATTGCTTTCATAAATATGATTCCCATCCAATGCCGGTATTATTACTGTTGAGGTGGTATTGGCAGGTATCTCAACATTAATGATAAATTTACCATCCTTCTCAACTTTCCAGTCGCTTACAATTTTTCCATATAGCGAATTATAACTTGCTTTACAAAATGATAAGCTGTCAAACATGCCAGGTTCAATAATAAAATGCTGCATGCCGGGATTATTGCCGTCATACTTTATACCTGCCAGGGTTTTATAAAACCATGCAGTAACATTGCCGGCCATAGGATGACAATGCGAGTTCTCACCGTCCCACTGTTCCCATAAGCAGGTAGCATCTTTGCCTAATATGTAATAACCATAACCCGGGTAATCTTTCTGATTCATTAAACAGTATGCTACGTCAACACGACCCCTTTCTGTTAAAACGTTAAGCACTTGCGGGGTTGCAAGGAAGCCGGTATCAAAATGGTAATTAATCTTCTTAAGGTGAGAAAGCAGCGAATTAAAAACATCATCTTCATTTTCCTTTGGCACTAATCCAAAGGCAAGGGGAAAAACATCCGCACCCTGCCGGCCTTCCCAGTATTGTTTCTTTTGCGGATCATAAAACACCCGGTTAAAATCGCTTTTGATTTTCAACGACAGCTTTTCAAAAGAGAGATAATCATTCTCTTTGCCTAAAATCTTCGCAATATTTTTTACTAAATCAGTTACATAGAAATAGTAACAGGTATTAACTAATGGCTCCGGCAGTTCTAATTTGTCAGGCGAAACCCAATCACCAAGGCACCAGCCGTTAGGCTCTTCGCGCACTACAATTCCGCGCTCATCGGTGCGTGTGGTTAAGTAAGACACCCATTGTTTCATTGCTTCATAGTGGTCAGTCAGAATACTTTTGTCGCCGTACAAACAGTAATATTTCCACGGCATAATTACTATGGCAGAACCCCAAGCAGGCCCGCCGCCGCCGCCGTTAAACGGAACCGTATGCGGTACATAACCTGTTTTTTTATTGCGGGCATCTTCCATATCATTAAAATACTTGGGATAAAACCGGGTCATATCAAACGAATAAATTGCCGCATCAGTAAGCGATTGCGCATCGCCCGTATAGCCAAGCCTTTCACGGTGGGGGCAATCGCTGCTTATACTTCCATGAAAATTATCAAGCTGTGTGCGTATGTAGTTTTCATAAATCTTATTAAAGAGGGTATTTGAACATATAAATGACCCCGCCCGGTTAACATCGGTATTGACAACTTTTACAAGGATGTTTTTTTCGTCTAAAGGGATATCCTTTGAGACAGCTTCAATTGTTCTGAAATTATGCCATGTAAACCGGGGTTCCCAAACTTCTTCCCCGCTGCCGTTTAAAATGTATGTATCAGACTGATTGTAGTCCTTTCCTTCTTCACTAATAAAACGGAGTTTAATTCTATCGCCGGCTTTACCGTTTACTTTCAGTTCAGCCCATCCGGATACAGCTTCATCAATCTTAAACAGGTAAGTAGAATCATTTGTTTTCTTAACAGATGACGGAGAAATAGTTCTTGTAATTTTATCGAATGGCGCTAACTGCGGCTGTAATTCGCCGGATGGTGCCCTTACTATTTCCGCATTCTTCCAGTTGCCATCCTTATAACCATTTAAGTTCCAGCCGTTAAGCTGAAGCCGTGCATCAAATATTTCCCCTGTGTAAATACCATCATGCAGCAGGGGGCCTGTGGCGCATTTCCATGAATCATCGCTTTTAAGTATTTCTTTTTTACCATTCCGGTATACAACTTCAACCTGCAAAATTAAACGCGGAGTATCATACCACATAGTGCCTTCAACGGTTCTGTCACGCTGATTATACCAGCCGTTGCCTAATATCATGCCTATGGTATTATGCCCGTTTTTTAATTGTTCTGTGACATCAAACGTATTATAAAATACCCTTTGCGTTGATTGGTCATCATACGGGAAAGTAATTTTTTTTAAGCTTCTTACATCATAATTTGTTATTGCAGGCGCCAGCACCTGGCTGCCGGTTTTTACACCATTGATGTATAATTCATAAAAGCCGAGGCCGCACACATAAGCGCGTGCGCTTTTTATTCCTCCATTCAAGGCAAATTCTTTCCTGAAGTATGGAGCCGGGCCCGTACTGGCTGAATCCTTATTAATATCGGTTTCCATTCCAATCCAGGCTGCTTTCCAGTCAGACTTATTTAATAACCCGGTTTCAAATACAGCGACGTTGCCCCAGTCCGATGTTGAATTATTTTCATCCCATATCATAACCGACCAGTACAGTTTTAATTCTGATGATAACGGATGACCATTATAAGAAATATTAATAGATTGGTTCGATTGTATCTTTCCCGAATCCCAATAATTACCTTTTCTCTTTAGTATATTTTCCCGGCTATCGGAAACAATAATCCGGTAAGCTGTCTGCTTTGCACCGTTTGTATTTGATTGCAGCTTCCAGCTAAGCCGCGGATTCATCCCGATTGATATTGGATTTATAAGGCTCTCGCATCTTAAATCAACAGGAAGAATATCCTTATTAATTTTTTCAGAAGACGATGCGGTTAATGTTTGTGATGCGATAACGATTAGAAATAATAAGATATATTTAGGCATTTTTAATTACTCGTTTAATTTTTAAAATGATCATTTGCAAAACCGGAATAAAGAGAGATTCAATTAGAAGAACTTAAATTATACCTTCCAGGTTCAAGGTCCAGAATTACTTTACCATCAATAAATTTTTGTATCTTAATATTTTTAGAACTGCTTACCGGGATATTATTATTAAGAAGATGTTTTTCGTCCTTTGCAGGTATTTTTATTGTTGCCGTTGTATTGTCCGGTATTTCAACATTAATAGTAAATGTACCATCTTTTTTAACTTTCCAGTCGCTTACTATTTTTCCGTAAACTGAATTATAACTTGCTTTGCAGAATGATAGGCTGTCATACATACCTGGTTCAATAATAAAGTGCTGCATACCGGGATTATCAGTATCATAATTAATCCCCGCAAGTGTTTTATAGAACCATGCTATAACACTTCCGAACATAGGATGGCAGCGTGACTTGCGTCCGTCCCAATATTCCCATAAACATGTAGCACCTTTATTCAGTATAGCATCGCCAAAGCCAGGATAATCTTTTTGATTCATCAACTGGTAAGCTAAATCTGCATTATTCCTTTGCGTTAAAACATTAAGCAATAAAGGTGTGGAAAGGATGCCGGTATCAAAATGGTAATTTAATTTTTTCAGGTGATCCAGCAGAGAATTGTAAACAGCATTCTCGTTTTCTTCAGAAACCAACCCGAAAGCCAACGGAAATACATTTGCGCCCTGCCTGTTTTCCCAATATTGTTTTTTCACTGAATCATAAAATACGCGGTTAAAATCATTTTTAATTTTGTTAAGTTGATTTGCAAAGAACAAGCTGTCGCCTTTCCTGCCTAATACTCCGGCAACATCTTTCATTATGTTTGTTACATAATAATAATAGCATGTATTCACTAAAGGCGCAGGCAGTTCTATCTTATCCACGGTACACCAGTCGCCAAGGCACCAGCCATTAGGTTCTTCGCGCATTACAATTCCGCGCTCATCTGTGCGTGTTGATAAGTAAGCGACCCATTGCTTCATTCCCCGGTAATGATCTTCAAGTATTTTCCTATCTCCGTAAAAGCAGTAATATTTCCACGGCATAATAACCATCGCGCTGCCCCATGCAGGCCCGCCGCCGCCGCCTTCAAACGGCGCTGTATGAGTAACAAAGCCGGTTTTTTTATTACGGGCATCTTCAAAATCGTTAAACCATTTATTATAGAACTGAATCATATCGAATGAATATAGCGCAGTTTCCGTAAGCACTTCGCCGTCTCCCGTATAACCAAGCCGTTCACGGTGGGGGCAGTCGCTGCTCAGGCTTCCGTGAAAATTATCAAACTGAGTACGCAAATAATTTTTATAAATTTTATTAAACAATTTGTTTGAACAATAAAACGAACCGGCAGATTTGACGTCTGTATTAACAACTTTTACTAACAGGCTGTTTTTATCCAGGTGTGCTTTTTTAGAAACTGCTTCTATTGTTCTGAATGCATGCCATGTAAATTTCGGTTCCCATGTTTCTTCCCCTTTGCCGCTTAAAATGTATGTATCCGACTGTTTATAATCATTCCCTTCCTCTGCAATAAATCTTAGCCTGATGGTATCACCCGCATTGCCTTTTACTTTAAGCTGCGCCCATCCGGAAATCATCTCATCAATCGAAAACAGGTATGTTGAATCATTTACCCGTTTAACAGATAAAGGTGAAATGGTACGCATAATTTTATCATAAGGCGCTAACTGCGGCTGTAATGCGCCTGAAGGCGGCCTTACTAACCTGGCATTGTTCCAGTTGCCATCATCATACCCATTCATATTCCATCCTGCAAGTTGAAGCCTTGCATCATACATTTCCCCGGTATAAATTCCGTCATGCAATAAAGGCCCGGTTGTATATTTCCAGGATGAATCGCTTGTAATAAGGTTTTTTGTTCCGTCCTGATAAATAACTTCCATTTGTAAAATCAAACGCGGAGTATCATACCACATATCGCCTTCGGGCCTGTGGTCGCGCATATTATACCAGCCGTTGCCCAGTACTATTCCTACCGTATTCTGTCCGCTTTTTAACTGTCCGGTAACATCAAACGTATTATACAATACCCGCTGGGTTGACTGGTCATCATACGGGTAACGCAGATTATTAAGGTTTCTTACATCATAGTTTGTCTGGGCGGGCGCTAAAACCTGGTCGCCAATTTTATTCCCGTTAAGATATAATTCATAAAACCCGAGGCCGCACACATAAGCGCGTACGCTTTTAATTTTTTTATTTAATTCAAATTCTTTTCTAAAATACGGGGCAGGCCCTGTAATTGCCGAATCTTGAGGAATATTACATTCCGTACCGATCCATAATGCTTTCCAGTCATTATTATTCAGCAAGCCTGTTTCAAACGATGCAATGTTCCATTCAGATTCCGAATTGTTTTGATCCCATACCTTTACAGCCCAGTATAACTTTAGACCTGATATTAATTCGCGGCCATTATAAGGGACATTAATAGACTGGTTAGATTCTATTTTTCCGGAATCCCAATAATTGCCTTTATGGCATTTTATTTCTTCAGGGCTGCCGGACACAATAATCCGGTAAGCCTTCTGTTTTACTCCATTTTTATAAGACTGTAATTTCCAGCTAAACCGCGGGACGGAACTGCCAATTGATAATGGATTTATAAGGTTTTCACATTCTAAATCAATTATGGATATTTTCTTGTTAGTTATATCAGAAGGCGATGCAAATATTATACAGGACAGTATCGAAACTAACAAAAGACATTTAGGCATTTTTTAGAATTTCCTTTGTTT
>JARLHB010000017.1 GCA_031292465.1 Ignavibacteriaceae bacterium | reverse complement strand
GGAAGGCGGGGTATATATGTCTGTTGGTTCTGCGGTTATGTCTCCAATGATTTTTGAAAAATCTCTTTCAATGTCGCAAAACCTGCAAATACAGAGTGGAAAACATATTGATAATCACTATATGCTGATTGTGGATCTTGCTAAGAGTACGTGGGACTGGCAGAAAGACGGCGAGCCGCCGCCGACTGACCCCGGATATTATTTAAGGTATCTTAAAACATTCAGCCGAATGGGCGGAGTAATGAAATATCTTTCAGCCGATAACCGTGATTTTTTACTTGCGCTATATCAGTCGCTTAGTAATTAATTTAATACTGATAAATTATTACCGGTATTTTCGTTCTAATTTTAAAGAGAAATAACTAACAAAAAAATAAAGGCGGATATAATGAATATTATAGCTAAAAATATTGAACAAACTTTAGACAAAATCAGAAATGCCAATATTATTCTATATGGAGATTTTTGTCTTGATGCATACTGGGTGCTGGATCCGCGTGGTTCGGAAGTATCAGTTGAAACCGGTTTAAAAGCTCTTGCTGCAGGCAGCCAGAAATATTCACTTGGCGGGGCATCAAATGTTGCTGCTAATATTGCAGCCCTTAAACCAAGGCAAATAAAAATATTCGGAGTTGCCGGCGGCGATATTTTCGGGCAGGAAATGATAAGGCAGCTTAAAAGTATTGGAATAGATACAAGCGGCCTGGTCATTCAGAAAGAAAATTTTGAAACTTATACATTTAGTAAATTAATACTTGAAGGGAATGAGCAGCCGAGGATAGATTTCGGAACATATAACAAAAGATCAAGGGCTACCGATGAAGCTATATTAAATAATATTCAGTACAATATTAATGAAGCAGATATAATTGTTATAAACCAGCAGGTTCCTGGCAGCATAACCAACAAAGAATTTATTAACGGTTTAAACAAGATAATAAAAGAACATCCTGAAAAAATATTTATCGTGGATTCAAGGCACTTCGCTTCCGAGTTTGAAGGTGTCAGCTTAAAGACAAATGAATTAGAGGCGGCTCACCTGAATGGCATTGAGACAAAATTAGATGATGTTTTTAACATTAAAGATGTTAAGAAATTTGCCCTGGCTTTGTTTGAAAAGCATAACAGGCCTTCCTTTATAAGCCGCGGCAAATACGGATTAGTTGCCTGTGATACCGACGGAATACATGAAGTGCCGGGTTTGCAATTTTTAAAGAAGCTTGATACGGTTGGTGCCGGTGATACGGCGTTAAGCGCTATTGCCTGCGCGCTTGCAGCAAAAATAAATACACAGGGGGCAATAGAATTTGCCAATTTTGCCGCCGGTGTTACTATTCAAAAACTGTTTCAAACAGGTACAGCAAGCCCTGAAGAGATTCTGGAAGTTTGTGCAGACCCTAATTATATATATCAGCCTGAACTGGCTTCAGATATCAGGTCTGCAAAATACTGGGATAATACTGAAATCGAGTTGTGTTATGAAAATATTAAATTTGTTGATAAAGGTAAAATTAAGCATGCCGTATTTGACCATGATGGTACTATAAGCGTACTGCGCGAAGGCTGGGAACTGGTTATGGAACCAATGATGATTAAAGCAATACTCGGGGACCAGTATAAACATGCCGATGAGTATTTATATAACAGGGTTGTTAACCGTGTTAAGGATTATATTGATAAGTCAACAGGCATCCAGACAGTGCAGCAGATGGAAGGATTAATTGAACTGGTTGAAGAATTTAATATCGTTCCAAAAGAAAAGATACTTGATAAATTCGGCTATAAGGAAATTTATAACGATGCTTTAATGGAAATGGTAAAAAAACGCGTTGATAAATTATCTAAGAAAGAGTTGGATGTTGTAGACTTTGCTGTTAAAGGCTCTATCGAGTTTTTGAATTATCTTTCTGAAAAAGGAGTAACCCTGTATCTTGCAAGCGGGACGGACAATGAAGATGTAATTCCCGAAGCCAAAGCTATGGGCTATGCACATCTTTTCAACGGTGGCATATATGGCGCTATCGGAGATATCAGTAAATACTCTAAGAAAATGGTTATTGAAAAAATTATTAAGGACAATAACCTGAGCGGGACGGAACTGGTTACATTTGGAGACGGCCCGGTTGAAATGCGTGAATGCAGAAAAGTAGGCGGAATTGCAATAGGTGTTGCCAGTGATGAGATTAGAAAACATGGATTAAACGTTGAGAAAAGAACAAGGTTAATCAGGGCAGGCGCGCAGTTATTAATCCCTGACTTTTCACAAAGGAATCATTTGCAGAAAATTTTATTCGGTTAAGAATATATTTATCTAATGAAAATAAAACAAAATGAAAAAGACGGTTGTCTCTTTATTACTTTTATACAGTATTACGTTATTTGCGTCGGATAAATTTAAGCTGGATGATTTTTCAATTAGTTTAGAGCAGCTTGTTTCATCATCAAATCATATTTGGGTTAACAGCGGTTATACTACTGTTAACCCAAAATGCCTTTCTGTATTAGGAGTGAATGATTTTTATTCACCTCCTCTCGGAGCAAAAGATTTCAATCTTTCTTTATCCATTCTTGCCGATTCTATCTCTATTACGGACGGACCTGATTACGGTAAAGATGATGTCGGCCTGCTCTATTCTGGAGGGACATGGTACCCTGACAAAATTGTAAGGAATGGAACATATCATCATCTCAAGGGGAACATACTTTATTCTTTTTCGGTCCGTTCGGAGTTAATACCCCTGTTCGGTAATGCAGGTTTTATGGAAAAAGTGATTATTACAAACCGTTCTAATCATTCAGTAAAGATGGAAATAAATGCGGCTGTTCAACCGGGTAAATTGCTTAATGTACCGCTGTCTAAATGGGGCTTCAGTATAGCGCGTTGGACTGCTCCGGCAGCAGTTTCCGGAGAGAATAATATATGGCAAAATGGCCAGGCTAAAATCGGGTTATATGAAGAAAACAAATCTGCTGTTTTAATGCCTCATGAAACTGTGGCTTTTTATGTTGCAGTTATTGCCGAAGATTTTAATAATGAATTGCCGGCTTCGATAGATTTCCGCAGTATGGAAAACAAAACAATAAGTGCCTGGCAAAACAGGCTGGAAAAATACACTCAAAACATTCCAGCTATGGACAGCAATATTCCCGGCCTGAAAGATTATTATTACAGGTCAATCATTAGCGGGCTGGTTTGCATTTGGGAAAATGACAAATATTTATTTAAGCCTCATATTTCAACTGCCGGTATGGATGGAGGGGGAACTTGCAGCTATTTATGGGATATTGGAGGTTACGCGCCTAATATGGCCGCTTTAATGCTTGGCCCTCATATAAAAGATATTGCCATGCAAATGGTTAATATAGATTTGGAAAAATACTACGCTTATACATTGGACGGTAGCGGGATAGGTGTTAAATATTCTTATAGTCCGTTTTCTTTTTCATATCTGGTATCCGCGATCTTTCAATTGCTTGGGCCTGATAAAGAATTGTACGCCTCTGTAAAACAAATTATTCTGAATGACGAAAAGAGAGAAGATAAAGGAACTCATCTGATAGATTACGGCGAGCAGAAAAACCTGCTTGAGATGCGCGGCGCAGGGTGGGAACACGTGGTTGTAAGCCCAAATGCCGAACGGATCTGGTGCCTGCAGCAACTTGCGGAAATGGGAAAGATAGTCGGTGAACCTAAATCCGATATAGAGACATGGAATCTGAAAGCTGAAGAAATTAAATTGTCAATAGAGAAAAATTTATGGGATAAAGACAAAAAATGGTTTGCCTCAATTTATCCAAACGGTTTTCGCGATTATGTTTATTCTATTCAGGATTATGATGCATTACAGGCAGGCGCCTGTAATGCCGAAATGGAAAATGTACTGCTCAGCCATTTGCGTGAAGGTGCCTATCTTGGCAAATATGGCGTCTCAAGCGTATCGGCGGAAGACACATTGCATTACGAAGTTATCGATACCGATTGGTCGGGTGGAGGGGCATACACGGGAGACGGGCCGCAATTGGCATTGTGTATGTACCAGCGTAGTCATAAGGAGCTGGGATGGGATATACTTAAACGTCATTTCTGGATGGGGAATCAATTGCTTTATTTTCCCCAGGAAATTTATTCAGACAAACCTAAAGAACCGGAACATAAACGCGCTAACACGTTTGCAGGGCTGACCGGCGCTGAAGCAGTTTTGTTTGGCTTAGTAGGTTTTCAAACAGATTATAACGGCAGCCTTTTTATTAATCCGCAACCCGTTGAAAAAGGCGATGTGAATATTAAAGGATTTGGATTTAAAGGGCATCAAATTGATGTTGAATTATCACTTCAAAATTTAAAAATCTATAAAGACGGAAAATTATTCTACCGCGGAACTCCAAAAAAAATTAAAATAGTTTAATAAAATATGATCCTTTATTTTAATTTTGTGTTAATCTAAATAATAAAATGTATTATTAACATAAATTTAATGCCCGGTGTTAATAACTATTTGCATAATAGAGATAAATATATGATAATTCGTTTCAACAATTTTGACTCTAATGATAATTTGCATAATGAGACAATGTATATTATTAGCAAATAGAAAATACTAAGTAAAGGAAACTTATAAATGAGAAAACTCTGTACAAAGAATGTTGTACCGCTCTGGATTATTCTTACCGCCATGTTTTTATTATCACCATCCAATAAAAATTTATTAGCACAATCAGGTAAATTATCACATAAGGAACGGGAAATTTCTAATTGGGCGCCAGGAACAAAAGCCGCTATTGATAGTGTAATTAAGAAAAATGCCGGTAATGAAAGCGCATATGCTGTATTTGATTGGGATAATACCTCAATTTATGCAGATGTTCAGGATAATTTATTTATTTACCAGTTAGAAAATCTGGCATTTAAAATGACTCCGGGCGAGTTCAGGTATTCGTTCACTCATTATACAGATACAGGTTATAAAGATAATCTTTTAATCCCCTCGAAAAATTTTGTATCTCCTTATGTAAGTGTTGACGGCAAACCAATCAATATTAATCTGATTGCAGAGGATTGTTATAACGATTACAAATATTTCTATGAAAACTACCGCAGAATAAATCCTAAATCTGTAAATAACTTGTCATTAAATAAATTAAAACAGACGGATCAATTCAAAGATTTTAAAGCAAAAATGTGGTTTACATATTCGGCTATCGAAGATTCGTTTTCGCCAAATGCCGCATATACCTGGGTTATGTATGTAACTTATCCGGGTTTTACTTCAGAGGAAGTAAAAATAATGGTTAAGCAGGCAATGGACTGTGGAATTAAGAGAGAGAGTAAAAAAGTTTATTTTGACAGCCCTGCTTCTTTACCGGGAAAAGTCGGTGCAGTCAGCAATACAAATGCAGGCAATTATTTCTGTAACACCATACGTCCCACGCATGAGATGGGGCTTTTATTCAAAGAATTAGAAAAGAATAATATCCATACATATATATGCACTGCATCCATGCAGGAAATAATTGAAACTGTTGCTACAACTCCAAAGTATGGATACAATCTTCCGGAGCATCATGTATTGGGCCTGCGCCTGGTAAAAGATGCCGGAGGTAAATTTTTGCCAAAGTATGATATCAGCGGAGACTATACTATTAATAGTATGGCGGGCAAAGCTATTAATATAAACAAAATACTTGCAGCTAAGTATCATGCTAATCCCGTTATGATTGGCGGGGATAGCGATGGTGATTACTATATGATGACACAGCTTTCAGGATTGGCCGGCGAGAAGATGATAAATGATTACAAACCATTACAGCTTATTCTTGTGGTTAACAGGATTAAAGGCGGAAAAATTGGGAAAATATGCAAAATTGCTGCAGATCAGCTTGCAGGAGAAAGTGCCGGGGCAACGACTGTCGTTTTGCAGGGACGTGACGAAAATATGGGCGCCTGGATACCAACAGAAAAAACCTTAAAGCTTGGAAAATCAGGCCCGGAGAATTTGAAGCTGCTTCCTTAAGAAAACGTGTCCGTTATTGTGGAATGATTGTATCTTATATGCTTTTGTACATAAATAGATTCCGGTATACACAAATACCGGTTATCTATACTATTAGACAAGAATTAATGTATTTAACTAATTAACTTTATCTTAATAATATTTTTAACGTGCATACTATGAAAAAATTATTATTCGCTGCCGCGATCCTTTTCTCTTTTAATTTTCTGATGCCGGCACAGGAAATTAAACTGATGACATATAACCTGAGATATGATAACCCCGATGATGGTGAGAATATATGGACCAATAGGAGGGGTTACTTATTGAGCCAGATTACATATTATGAACCGGATATTTTTGGCACCCAGGAAGGTTTGGAAAACCAACTGGAGTGGATTAAGGCAAATTTAGGACATTATAGCTTTATCGGCGTTGGAAGAGATGATGGGAAGGATAAAGGAGAGCATAGTGCTATATTCTACAATCAGGGAAAGTTTAATGTACTTGACAGCGGTAATTTTTGGTTATCCGAGACGAAAGACATACCTTCAAAAGGATGGGATGCTTCACTGAACAGGATATGTACTTATGCATTATTTAAAGATAAAAAAGACGGCACAAAATTCTGGATATTAAATGTTCATCTTGATGATCAGGGAGTAATAGCAAGGGAAAAGTCTGCTGAACTAATCTTAAACCAGATAAAAATAATAAATGATAAAAATTATCCCTGTATTTTAATGGGTGATTTTAATTCTCCTCCCAATACGGTTCCTATTCAAAAAATTGTTAAAGTACTTAATGATTCAAGAGCAATTTGTACAAGTAAACCTTTTGGCCCTGAAGAAACATACTGCGGATTTGATGTTTGCCGGCGCCCCCCGGAAAGAGACGATTATATATTTACGAGCAGGGATAATATTACTGTTACAAAGTATGCAGCCATTGTGAATATTTTTAATTTACATTATGCCTCAGATCATTACCCTGTTATGGCAACTATATTTTTAAAAAAATAATTGGATAAACAAATGACAAGCAGAAGAGAATTTATTAAAAAAGTCGGGCTCAGTACTGCTGCAATAGCAGTGGGCACTTCCGTTATTAAAGGCGGGCAATTTTTAAAACCAAAATCAAAAGTTGTTGTTACAGATGCAATGCATTATGACCGCATTATCGGCGCAAATGACCGTGTTCAGGTTGGCGTAGTAGGCTTTTCTCACCGGTTCCAGGATACGTTAAGCCTTGCGTTTAAGGCAAATGCAAAAGATATGAATATGGAATTTGTTGCTGTATCGGATATTTGGAACCAGAGAAGAGACGAAGGCATATCTTACCTGACTGACCTGATGGGAAATAAAATTACAGGTTACAGGAACAATGAAGAACTGTATGAAAAATCAAAAGTTGATGCTGTTATAATCAGTACGGCAGATTTTCAGCATGCATACCATGCAACCGAAGCAGTAAGAGCCGGACGTGATGCTTATTGTGAAAAACCGTTAGCGGAATCAATGGCTGATAATAAAATGGTTCTTAATGCAGTAAAGGAAACAAAGAAAATTGTTCAGATAGGCTCGCAAAGAAGAAGCGGGACAAATTATCAGACGGCTGCCGATTACATTAAATCAGGCAAATTTGGCGCAATTAAATTTGTAGAAATGACATGGAATGTAAATCAACCTGACCGCTGGCGTTTGCCTGATGCTGTAGCAAAGTTAAAAGAAAGTGACGTTGACTGGAAAAGATTTTTAGTAAACAGGGACAGGATTCCATTCAATCCCCGGATATATCTTGAATACCGTCTCTTCTGGCCTTATTCTTCGGGAATACCCGGCCAATGGATGTGTCATCAGATAGATACAGTACACTGGTTTACGGGTTTTAAACACCCGTTAAGCGTTATTGCAGGCGGCGGAATTTATATGTGGAATGACGGCAGAAAAAATGCCGATACATTAACTGCTATTTTAGAATACGGCCCGGCAGATGACAAGGACACTACTAAAAGATTCCAGGTTAATTATTCATCAAGGTTTTCAAATTCAGCCGGAGATGTTAAGGAAATTTATTATTCCAACGGCGGTGAACTAAATCTGGATACGAATAAAGTTACACCCCGCGGCGGTTTAACCAAAGAGCATGCGGAAAAGTATCCGCAGTTTGGCCTTCACGAAAATCTTCTTCCAACATTTGAACTTGCCGATGATAAAGTAAAAAGCGTAACTGATGCAAACGCAGGGTCGGATATGATGACAATTGCGCATATGAGAAACTGGATGGAGTGTATAAGAAGCCGGAAACAGCCTCACGCACCAATCGAAGCGGGTTATAACCATTCTGTTGCAAGCCTTATGGTAACTGAATCTTTGCACAGAGGCAAGAAAGTTAAGTTTGATGAGGAGAAGCAGGAAATAATAGACGCATAGTTTATATGAATAAGCTTAAACCATTTATTATTATAATTGCTTTGTTTGCTGCTTTGAATTGCTTTGCAAGGGACAAGAATAAAGTTAAGCTTATTAAAGATGACAGGCGGCAATGTATTGATGTACTTGTTGACGGGAAGCTGTTTACATCTTACTTGTATTCCGATACGGTATCCGTTCTTAAGAAAACGGTCTTTTATCCAATCATTTCATCTAACGGTGTTACTGTAACGCGGGGCTTCCCTTTAAAACCCCGCGCTGGTGAACGTGTGGATCATCCCCATCAAATCGGCTCCTGGTTCGATTACGGCAATGTGAACAAAATAGATTTCTGGAATAATTCAAATGCAATCCCTCTGGAAAAAGCCCCGGAGATGGGAACGATTAAGCTTGCCAAAATTTTATCAATGCAGAGCGGTACCGGAGAAGGTGCTCTTACTGTTGGATTAAATTGGCTTAATTATAAAAACGATACACTCCTTTATGAAGAAACCCGCTTTAAATTTATTGCCGAAAAAGGCGTAAGAATTATTGACCGTATTACAACTCTAAAAGCATTAAATACTCCCATTACTTTTCCTGATGATAAGGAAGGGCTGGTAGCTATCAGGGTAGCCCGGGAACTTGAGCTTCCAACAAATGAACAGATAGTGCTTACTGATTCCCGCGGAAATAAAACTCAAGTACCTGTTATGAATAACAAAGATGTAACGGGTGATTATCTTAGCAGCGAAGGAATAAAAGGTTCTGCGGTCTGGGGAACGAGAGCAAAATGGGTTGCTCTTTCCGGCACAATTAAAGGGGAAAATGTTACAGTTGTAATCTTTGATAACCCGCAGAATATTGGCTTTCCGGCTTACTGGCACGCACGTGAATACGGGCTTTTTGCTGCCAATCCACTCGGCCAGAATATCTTTTCGAATGGAAAGGAAAAACTGAACTTTTCTCTTGATGCAGGTAAATCTGTAACTTTTAAATACCGCACAATGATATTGGAAGGCAAAGCAGATCAGCCAACCATAGAAAAAGCATACAAAGATTACACAACAAACAAATAATTATCTAAAAAATCGTTTTTGTCTATACTGTAAATTACTTCCTGTCATACTTCAATTATATTCCCGTACCAGCCTGTTCATATTAAGCTTTAGGAATTTATTATGATATCTGAATTCAAGGGAATCAGGTTTAAATTTAGCTTTTACATAAGGTGAATCATATCTGTTATATAAGGTGCTTACTACTTTATTATTAATTAAGAATTTACCGTTATAAGTAAGTTCAAGTTGTTTTCCATTTGAAACATAAATTAACCGCAGTGTTTCAGAATTAAATTCAACTTTACTCTTCATAATCCTTGAGCAGAAATTCTTAAAGGAGCCGTCCTTAGCTTCATTGCCTGCTTCTATAATCCAATAACTTTGTCTGCCCGGCTGAATGAGATCGTTGGATGAATTATTCTTATAATAAAAGTTATTTCTGCCGATTAGCGCGCAATATACTTTCCCTTTTTTACCGAAGGCGTAATTATTTACAAGATAAACAGTATCAAATAATTCTTTTGGAAAATAAGCGTGAGTATAGTTTAACATAGCCATTTCAGCTTGCCCTTTTTTATCAGGCAGGTTATATATAGACAGGCTTACGCTGCTATCCTGGGCAACATGCGGTAGCCTGCCGTAACCAACCCAATAGTTTGGTGAACTGTACTTAATATTATCCGGTAGTGCGGGATGTGTATGGAATACGCTGAAATAATTTCCTATGTTCATTCCGGCAACATGCTGCTGATTAGCATTGTTCCCCGGATAATAACTCTGGACAGAATAAAGTGAATAATTTGCAGTCCGGTATGTATAAGTATTTGCCTGTTGAATTACTGCGCCATTTGTCTGAGGATTAAAATAACGAATAAGTGCCGGTTCAAGATGGAACAACCGAAACAAGGAATTATCAAGCCTTCTAAAACCAATAAAGAAACTATTAGAGAACATATTGTTTTTCCTGATATAGGAAATAGAATTTCGGACCACTTCCGGGTTGGAATAAGCCTCCATACCCCATTGCATCATAATACTTTTATCATCAGTTCCGAAGTACCCCTCCTCTTTAAGCTGTGAAATATTTAAACTATTTGTTTGTTTAATAACTGCATTACTCGTGTCTTTACCAATTTCAATTAAAACAGGAGGCACCTTATATTTTTTACTTGCTATAAACCCGTATGTTATATTCGGATGATACAGCCTGGGCTTATCCCACAGGAAATCTGTAATCCTATTAATTGAAACAGCCAGGCCGCCTTTCCGGTTCTTTTCATATGCCCGTCCGCTTACGGACACAAACATATTGCTGGATTTTTGGGAAGCTATATCATATATGAGCAAATCCATAATCATATTAGCTTTTTTTGCGATAACGTTGTCGTTTGCATAATCAATAAGATTAATCATGCCGGCGATATCTTCATTATAATATACGTTTGAGTAAAACTCAGAGAAGCCGAATTTCCATCTCATTTCCAGCCAGTCATTTATCTTTTGATAGGCTTTTGCCATGTGTTGACGGCCGGTCAATTTACTATTTACAAAAACTTCGTCGGGATAAAGCTGTCCAACCAAATATTCTGCCGAAAGAAACAATATTTGGTGGTTTTCGCTCCAGTAACACATAGAATTTTCCCCTGGTTCGTCCATCCAATATCTGAATTTCAATAATGAATTTTTTATCTTCAAAAGCATATCTGCGGGAACTTTATCCCTGTATTCATATAGAATTCTTATAAGAGTGGCAACGTAGAAATCAGATACATCATATTGAGCGTTAACGTAATCAAGTGCCTGGTCGACCTGTTTCCAATCTATTTGCTTCTCTCCATTAACAAGGTTGTAATAGATTTCGTCTATTTTTCCCTCCTTTTCTTTAGAGGGCAGTGAAGGAATTATTCTATAGTTTGATACTCTGACATAATCAATAATTATTGTACATATTATCGCTAAAAGGCAAAAATACAGGAAATATTTTATTTTGAATTTCATTCGTTATCCTTGATCTGCATCCACAAAACGTTTGATGACGCATAAAATAGACTGATTGTAAAAAGCTGCAATAATTATTATTTTACACCGAATAAAATTAGATATAATTCCTTTCCTAAACTTGTATGTGCATAAAAAAAGATGCTCTTTCAGTAAAAAGG
>JARLHB010000120.1 GCA_031292465.1 Ignavibacteriaceae bacterium | reverse complement strand
CAGAAGATGTAATGAAGAAACTTGATGAAATCTGGCCCGGGCCGGGCAATCAGGCGCCGGAAGCGTATGCATGGTAAAGCAATAAAATAATTTATGAATATAAAAGCCGGTTTTTACCGGCTTTTATATTTACTATATGCACTGAACGCCAAAACGTTCCCATTTCCAATGAATTCAATGTTTTGAAGTAAAAGAAGAAATATAATATGGCTATTTTTAGTCTGAATGTCCTTTCTTTTTCACCCGCCTTTGTCTAATTTTAGTTATGTAAAATAGAGGTTTTTTTTAGTCCTAATTTTGTAAAGAAACAACAATTTAATAATTAAGAATCAGGAGAAAAATTAATGACTACAATAGTTGATGTTTTAGCAAGAGAGATTTTAGATTCACGCGGCAATCCTACATTGGAAGTTGAAGTTGCGTTGGAATGCGGAGTAATCGGCCGTGCAGCAGTACCAAGCGGCGCTTCTACAGGTGAAAATGAAGCTTGTGAATTAAGAGACGGAGATAAGAGCCGTTATAATGGCAAAGGCACTTTGAAAGCAGTTTCTAATGTAAATGATAAAATTGCTGAAGAAGTTATAGATTTTGACGCTGTTGACCAGGTTGCAATCGATCAGCTTTTAATAGCACTTGACGGAACTCCCAACAAATCTAATTTGGGCGCTAATGCAATCCTTGGCGTTTCGCTTGCATGTGCAAAAGCAGCAGCAGAAGCATTGGATTTACCATTATACCGTTACATCGGCGGAACAAACGGACGCACGCTTCCTGTTCCTATGATGAACATTCTTAACGGCGGTAAACATGCAGATAATAACGTTGACTTCCAGGAATTTATGGCTATGCCGGTTGGCGCTCCTAATTTCAGAGAAGCATTAAGAATGGGCGCAGAAACTTTTCACGCTTTAAAATCAGTGCTCAACAAAAAAGGTTATAATACTGCTGTTGGTGATGAAGGCGGTTTTGCACCAAGCCTTAAATCAAACGAAGAAGCAGTTGAAGTTATACTTGAAGCAATTGAAAAAGCAGGATATAAACCAGGCGTTGATATTTGCATCGCTTTAGACCCTGCAGCAAGTGAAATGTGGGATAACGACAAAAAGGCTTATCAGTTCTTCAAATCAGATAAATCATTCTTATCACCTGAAAAGATGGTTGATTTCTGGGCTGACTGGGCAAGCAAATATCCTATCATCTCTCTTGAAGATGGTATGTCTGAATTCGATTGGGACGGCTGGAAGCTGTAAACTGATAAAATCGGCGGTAAAATTCAGTTAGTCGGTGATGATTTGTTCGTTACAAATACAGACTTCTTAGCAAAAGGAATTGAGCTTGGCGTAGCTAACTCTATCCTTATAAAAGTAAATCAAATCGGAACCTTAACCGAAACATTAGATGCAATTGAAATGGCAAAGAAAGCCGGTTATACTTCAGTTATAAGCCACCGTTCAGGCGAAACAGAAGATACCACTATTGCTGATCTTGCTGTTGCTACAAACGCAGGACAGATTAAAACAGGTTCTGCTTCAAGAACAGACAGAATTGCAAAATATAATCAGTTACTCCGCATTGAGGAAGAATTAGACACTACTTCTTTATTCCTCGGTTTGGATGCTATTAATTATAATGCTTAATTAGTATTATTAGCAGCTCTTTATTTATGAACCCGGCTTCTTATTAAAGCCGGGTTTTATATTTAGATGTAAGGTAAACGCAATAGTTGTTTACACAAGTCTTAAATGTTCATCTCTTTTTAATTCATATAGTTTTGTGTTAGTATGGTTATGAAAATAAATATTCAATAAAATGATTTTTTGTTTATGCAATTATTAGGTGAATTAAGTGCCCTGATTACTTCCTTATGCTGGTCGGCAAGTTCATTTGCTTTTACAAACGCAGTAAAAAGGCTCGGCACTCTGCAATTAAATATCAATCGTTTGATATTAGCGGCAATATTTTTATATGCGACAATCTTTATCCTCGGGTTTAGTTTTAGCCTATCGGAAAGCCAGGTTATTAATTTATCTGTCAGCGGGGTGATTGGTTTTATTTTCGGGGACACATTTTTATTTAAAGCTTACCAGCATATCGGCGCAAGAATCACTATGCTATTAATGTCTCTTTCCCCGGTAATGAGCGGTTTGCTTGCTTTCTTCTTCCTTAATGAAATAATCGGCGGATGGGCAATTATAGGTATTGTAGTTACTATAGGCGGTGTTACTCTTGTAGTTGTTGAAAGGAATGAAACTCCTGCATCAAAGTATAAAATTAGCAAGATAGGAATAGTATATGGTTTATTAGCAGCTTTGGGGCAGTCAGGCGGATTAATCTTTGCCAAGGCCGCTTTCAATGAAGGGAATATAAACGGCTTTGTTGCAACGTTCGTCAGGATTTGCGCTTCTGTAATTATTTTATTTCCGATTGCCCTGCTTGCACGCAGATATAAAAATCCATTCAAAATTTTTGCAAATGACTTAAAAGCATTAAGATCCACAATATTAGGCACAATCTTAGGCCCATACTTTGGCGTTACCTTCAGCCTTATTGCCGTTGAATATGCAAAGGTAGGAATTGCCGCAACTCTTATGTCCATGATGCCTATAATGATGCTTCCGATGGCAAAATATGTTTACAAAGAAAAGCTTAGCTGGCGGGCGGTAAGCGGTGCAATACTTGCGGTAGTTGGAGTTGCGATATTATTTCTGAAATAGAAATACCTCCTTCTGATTTTTTATATCTCCCTTGTATTACTTCAGCCGCAAATAATAGATTATTAGAAATGACTCCGAATGTTAGAATTGTAGGAACTTGATTAACTTGTCCCTTCGGGATCAAGTTCCTACGATTTTGTTATACAAAATTCTTATTCCATTTGCAATTAATCATATCCGCCTGTTAATCGTTTATAAACATCGAACGTAGTAATGTCGTAACAAATAAAAATTATTTTTTCTATTCTCTTTTTTTTTGCAAGAAATTTTTCAGCTTCATTAAGTGCTATCTTAGTTGCTCTTTTTACAGGGAAGCAGTAAACGCCGGTACTAATGGCGGGAAAAGCTATCGTCTTAATCTTATTCTCAACTGCAAGCTTCAGACTGTTTTTATAACAATTGGCAAGCAACACATCTTCATTAGCGCGCCCTTCTCTCCATATTGGCCCTGGCGTGTGAATAATATATTTTGCCGGCAGCTTAAACCCGGGCGTAATCTTAGCTTCACCTGTTTCGCAGCCGTTTAACGTCCGGCAGTACTCTAAAAGCTCAGGCCCTGCTGCTCTGTGTATTGCGCCGTCAACACCTCCGCCGCCCAGAAGGGATGTGTTTGCAGCATTTACAATTGCATCTACATGCAATTGTGTAATATCGCCGAATTCTATTTCTATCCTGTCAGGCAGCATGATAATTTATCTAAATTTTTAATGTATTGAGAATTTTAATAAACACACCCCTTTTATTATTAAATTATTGGTCCTATCGCTTAAAAAATTCAGCAACCATTTTATTCCAGTCGGCATCATCCATTTTTTCAAACTCGCCGATATATAATTCATTTTCTGAACGGGGAACATCGCCTTCCGGCTTTACTGACTTATTCCTTAATTCAATAAACTTGTCAAGGTCTTCTTCATAAAATGAAACCGCGGTTTTGCCTATTTTCAGGTCCTTTAATTCCGTATCAAGATCATCGGCATCAATTATACAAATCCAATTGCTGTTGTAAGAAGTTATATCAAGCACTTCAAGGTCGCTTTTTAGCACGGTGTTAATGCGTGTTATCTTGCCGCTTACAGGGGAATTAAACGTAACGGAACGCGTTCCCTGTTTAGCTGTAAATAATGGCTGGCCTTTTTTTACAACCATACCGAGATTGGGAAATTCAATTGAATCTATTTTACCGATTAATTTTTTTGCAAAATCATCAATTCCTATTTTAGCAGCGCCGTCCTGCTCCATGCTTACCCAGCTATGGCCGTCTGAAATAAAAACTCCGCCCGGTATTGCAAATTCATAAGTAAGAAAATGTTTTGATTCGGAAAGATGAGTTATGTGAACCTTTGGCTTTAACTGCTTTTGTATGCGGTCTTTTCTTTTGATTACAATTTTCTTAACGAATTCAAGGAGCTCATCTTCAGTGAAAGGTTTCTGAACATAATCCATAGCGCCGTATTTCATACACTCGACTGCTGTCTCTACAGTCGCATAACCAGTAATAATTACAACATCAATATCGGGCCTTAAATGCTTTACAGATTTTGTTACATCTACTCCGCTCATAGATGGCATTTTCAGGTCTGTAAAAACGAAATCGTAATGATGTGACTGAATAAGCCCGAGAGCCTCCTGTCCGTTTTCAACTGTGTCAACAGAATATCCGTCTATAACCAGGATTTTCCTGAAGCTGTCAAGAATAACAGGCTCATCGTCAACACAAAGAATTCTTGCTTTAGGATCTTCTATTTCAACTCTTTTTAATGTTTTGGCTTCTCTGGTAAAATCCAGGTTTAAGCTTACTACTAATGCAGCTTCACGGTCTTTCTTTAATTGTTTCTCTTTATATCTTTTACCGAAGTATCTTATAAGAACGTCTGCAATAACAAATAGTATTACTGCTAAAATAAGTAGTGGCATATTTAATTCTCCTTAAAAATAGTTTACAGCTTACAGCCGCTTTTTCTAATTTCCTGAATTACCTTTTCAGAGTGTAAGTATTAATTTAATTTTAGATTTCCATTCGTCAAAGGCGGTCTGAACTGCAAGGTATTAATTGTTTTAGTTCAAACTCACTGTCAGACGGTATTATCCTGTAGAACCAGCCGTTAAAGTAGGGATCCTTTTCAACAATGCTTGTATCATTTACAAGCCTGTCGTTCCTTTCCAAAATTCTTCCGCTTACAGGGCTTATAACTGTATGCAGAAGATCATCCTTTGATTTAACCTGTGCACAGGAATTACCCTGTACAATTTCATTATCGCTTTTTAACAGTTCTATTTCTGTTATTGAATCTATTGTCTTTAGAAATAAATCGGTTACACCGACTAAAACCGATCCTGTGTTATCCGGCGCCGCCCAACTTGCATATCCCAAACGAAAATATTTAGCGGGGCATGGGACATAAATAATAGATGCATCATTGGCTGAATTTTCTGATATTATCAATTTTCCCTGAATATCAAGATATTTTAGCCCGCGGGATACCGATGAAATCAATTCCTCGGCGCTGAACGGTTTAGGGATAAAATCTATAGCTCCATTATAAAGCGATTTTACGGCATTTTCAACAGTTGAAAACCCGGTTGTTATAATAACCGGCGTCTTAATTTTCATTTTGGACAACGCGTCAAGAAACTGAAAACCGTCTATATCAGGCATCATAATATCTGAAATAATCAGGCGGTAAGAATTCCTTTGGACTTTTAAAAGCGCCTCTTCTGCATTACCGGAAGCGTCAACTTTAAGTCCTTCCGCACTGCATATCTTATCCACAGCATTAATAATAACGCTTTCATCATCTACAACCAATATGTCAAATTGTTTACTCATATTTTATCTTGAATACTGCATTGGCAGCCTGATAATAAAAGTAGTGCCTTTCCCTACTTCACTTTCAACATTTATAGTTCCGTTATGGTTATCCACTATGCCCCAAATAACCGCCAGCCCCAGGCCGGTTCCTTTCTGTCCTTTTGTACTGAAGAAAGGTTCAAAAATCTTAGAAATATCTTCTTTTGAAATACCGCAGCCTGTGTCTGCAATTTTAATTTCCAAATATTCTTTCTGTCCGCCTACATCAACAGCATCCCATTTTTGCCAGTCGCACCCTTTTCTTGTACAACCTTCAAAAAATCCCTGCTGTGGAATTTCAAAACTATATACCGGCGCTCCGCATTTAGGACAGGTTTTACCTTCTGCAATTAAAGATATGCTGCACTGCGGGCACATAAAAGAAATATCTTTCTTAACATCTAATTCAATACCGTACTGATGGCGGCTTTTGCCATAAACGGGATCAAGATTAATAAAGCCTTCGTTCCCGCCTGAACGGGCTTTTAT
>JARLHB010000016.1 GCA_031292465.1 Ignavibacteriaceae bacterium | reverse complement strand
TATCTGTAAAAAAGTTAAAAGTCTCAAAACCTGGCTGTCTATCTATCTATAAGACGCAAGACTAAACTTTGGCAGTAAATCATGCTGTATAAGATCCACTTCCAATTATTCAATAGTCAAAGCCTAAATAAAAAGTACACCAGATTAAAAATAAATCTGAATGTTAAAAATACTGATTTATTGTTAATCATTTCTCGCTAATGGGAAACAAATGTACCAACTTCCAACCGTTGAGAAAGGAAAATATGCTTATGAATTAATTCCGCAATTATTTCAATGCAAAAGTAGAAATAATTTTTGATTTATTCACTAAAATTAGTTTGGAATGAAGATTGCTATTTTGAAAAAAACTGGATTTCCGGTTAACCATATATGGAAAAAACCCTGGAAAATACAGTTATAAGTCCTTTTTATTGCTGATAATGGTCTTTCTCGGCTTAATATAGCTCCGAAGAATATAACGTAAAGATGCAGTAGTTTTTAGAGATATTTTACAGAGGGATGATTCTAAATTATGCCTCTCTTCTTTTAAAACCCACCTTGGGGCATGGTGAATGTAGATCCGCAAGTAGACCGCCATGTCCCAAATATTTACCGCATAGCAAATATGAACCATTGTTTATCAATTAACTATTACACTATTCACACATAAAAATTGTTGTGATGGTAACGACATTATTGTTGAAAATCGAAGTATCGGGGAAAAGAGTGTGGCGTATAAGTAAAGATTGACAGAAAGGCTTTAATCCGGTATAGTTATTTAATAAGATGATACATTTAGCTAAAAATCTATTCGTTAAGGAATTTGTGTAATATCTTATTAAGCTGTTCAAATTCGATTAAGAAACCATCATGCCCGTACTGGGAGATTATTTCAGAGTACCGCGAATCCGGTATTAAAGAAGCAATTTCAATTTGTTCGTTTGGCGGGTAAAGAATGTCGGTTGAGATGCCAATATTTAATGACCGGGCTTTTATACTTCCTAAGGCGCTTTCATAAGAGCCACGGTTATAGCTTACGTCATGCAGATCCAGCGCATTGGTAATATAAAGATATGAGTTTGCATCAAAGCGGTTAACAAGTTTTTCTCCCTGGTAAGCCAGATAATTTTCAACCTGGAAACGGTTTCTTTTAGAAAAAATATTCTTTGTCCCTTCGCTTTCGGTCCTTCCAAACTTTTTCCCAAATGAAATATTGCTGCGGTAGCTGATCATAGCAATTTTCCTTGCAAGGCTTAAACCTTTCAGCGGTTGTTCTGTGTATTGTCCGTTTTGCCAATCAGGGTCGTTTATAATTGCATCACGGGCTGTCTCATTAAACGCAATACTCCATGGTGAATGTCTGGCTGAAGTTGCAATCGGTATAATCGAGTCTGCAAAATCAGGATACATAATTGCCCATTCAAGTACCTGCATTCCGCCAAGTGAACCTCCTGCAATAGTAACTAACTTTTTTACACCCAGATATTGAAGTAAACGGTATTGTACTTTTACCATATCTCTTATACTAACAGCAGGGAAATCTAATCGGTATTCATTTTGGGTGTGGGGGTTGATGCTTGAAGGGCCTGTAGTGCCATAACAACTTGAAAGGAAGTTTGGACATATTACGTAATATTTTTCGGTATCAAAAACCTTCCCACGGCCTATCAGCGGATCCCACCATCCGGCCCTGCCAAGGTTCATCTTGTTATAATTGAAAAGGAATTTTTCATTTTTCGTGTTTTCAATCTCTTCCTCGGTAATTATACCTGCCGCATGGGCATTACCTGTAAGCGCATGGCAGACTAATATAGCGTTAGTTCCTTCGGCATTTAAATTTCCATAGGCCTGATATGCGGAGGTGACTGAATCAATTCTTTCTCCGGATTCCAGGATAAGAGGATTATCGCCATCATATAATTCTATGAAGTTAGTTTTTGCTGTTATGCCAATAAATTCTTTCAGGGCTGTTTCCATTTTTTTTCTATAATTAAATATCTTAAAAAAACTTCAAAATAAAAAAAATATCGGCAGAGAAGATTTTAATCTTCTCTGCCTGTTTTGGGATTTTCTAGTCCAAATTTTTTCTCTCTCCGCTTGGACTAGAGGCCAAGGTTTTATTTAGCTGACGCCATCTTTATTTTACTGTTTCAATTATACAAGCTATAACTTAAGCAGTTACAGTACTTTTAACGGCAGCTTTTATTGCTTCGTCAAAGTCCTGAATAATATCGTCAATATGTTCAATACCGACAGACACTCTTATCTGCTCAGGTAAAACACCAGATTCTTTTTGCTCTTCAACAGAAAGCTGCTGGTGAGTTGTTGATGCAGGGTGTATTACCAATGTTTTAGCATCGCCCACGTTTGCAAGTAAACTGGAAAGCTTTACATTATTAACAAAAGCTTTGCCCGCTTCAATTCCGCCTTTAATTCCAAAGGCAAGTACGGAACCAAACAAGCCGTTTCTTAAATATTTCTTTGCAGCCTTATGATATGGTGAACTTTCCAGTCCGGGATACCATACCCAATCAACGTCAGGATTCTTTTCTAACCATTTTGCCAATGCTAAAGCATTCTGTCCGTGTCTTTCTACTCTAAGTGATAGCGTCTCAACACCCTGAAGTAATAAGAAAGCATTAAACGGGCTTAATGCAGGGCCTAAATCTCTTAATTGTTCAACACGGGCGCGGATAATAAAAGCTATATTGCCGAACTGCGAACCTTTCCCAAATACTTTATTAAATTCCAGACCGTGATATCCGGGAGATGGTTCTGTGAAAATAGGGAAATTACCGTTGCCCCAGTCAAATTTACCTGAATCAACTACAACTCCGCCAATTGATGTTCCATGTCCGCCAATCCATTTTGTTGCTGATTCAACAATGATATCTGCACCATGATCAAACGGACGTACAAGATAGCCGCCAGCGCCAAATGTGTTATCAACAATTAATGGAATTCCATGGCGGTGGGCTACTTTAGCAATCTCCTCAAAATCAGGTATATTAACTCTCGGGTTACCAATAGATTCAATGTAAAGC
>JARLHB010000015.1 GCA_031292465.1 Ignavibacteriaceae bacterium | reverse complement strand
TCAACCGTCTTAGCACGGAGAACCATATAGTATATTGAGGAACTGAATATTGACAAAATTGCCCGAATATCTGATTTTTCGAAACTGATATTTTTTTCAATAGCTTTAACAAAATACATGGAAACAGCTTCCCTCTTTCTTGCAACTGATACTGTAATTTTGTTGCGATTATTTAACTCCCAAAGGAGTATTTCCTGCAATTCTTTATTTTTTCTTATGCTCCTTAATTGTCCTATAAAAACCTTTTTCGCCGCTTCTATTGCCTGATCTGTTGTTTTTATTTCTTCAGGGCCGCCTATGAATTCTTTCAGGTTTCCGAAATAATCCTTTTGTGATATATATATTTTTAATAAACCTTCAAGACTGCCGAAGTATCTGTAAATTAATACCTTATCCACTCCCGCTTCTTTGGCAATAGTATTTATGCCTACCGATTTAAAGCCGTCCCTAAGAATAATTTTACTTACAGCATCAAGCAGTTTTTGTTTTGTCTCTTCTTTGTTGCGCATAATAACCCTTTATTTATATCAGAATTGCCATCCAAGTTTTATTGACGCTTCGGGGAGCACTATATGTGGCTTATACTCCCTGGTGCCGGCAAAAACTGACCTGTCCCCTGCTATTTCCAAATGGCCGGCAATCCATGGATTTAAATATAAATTTTCCCATACGTTAAAGACATACCCTCCGCCTAATGTAAACTGGTAACTATTAAAACCGGCAGACTGATGATTGAAGGAATTGGTAATGCTGTTATCCCAATACTCTATTCCGGCACCAAGCCATAAACCGGTTAAATTATCACGCTTTTCACATGGGAAATAATCAACAATGAACGCATAGGCTTTGGTATCCAGATTTTCAAATCCATCCGTCACTACAAATGAAGGCGTTTTTACTTTTGCCGCCACTAATCTGAATCTAAAATTATTATAACCAACCCAGCCGCTGCCGTAATATCCTCCGGATAAATAAGGGAGCGCGTCTAATTCAACACCGTATTTAATATTATCATTTTGCTGTGCTTTTAAATTTGATATTTGCATTACTGCAATTAAGATTGCGATTATTCCGAATCTTATTAAACATTTCATTTCATAACCTAATATTAATTTTTACAATAATTAATATATGTCACCGTTCGGTGACATTCAAGGCAAAAAATAAAATTCACGAAAGTTATTTCTAACCGGAAGGCATGGAAAAACATAAAAGACTGATGAATTGAGCAGCTATACTATTTATAAATCAATTTTAAATACTATTTTTACATTATACAAATTCTATGTATATCACAAAAAGTTTTATAATTTTAATTATTTCATTGAAACAGATAAAAAATTGTTAATACAACTTAACTTTTTAATTAAGAGGGAAGATATGGCAAGAGCTGCTGCATTTCTATTATTAGTTACAATGTTAAGCGCCTGCTCAGTACAAAAGCAAGCGCTTTCTACGCAACAGGAGTTTTCAATTGAAGGAAAAAATTTAACTGTTTACACAACAGCCGATAGTGCAAACCTGAAAATAACTCAAACTTCCGTCCGGACATTTGAACAAGCCGGGCAGCCTCTTGAAACTGAAATATCCGTATTCGTAAACCCGGATAAAATATTCCAACAGTTTGTTGGCATAGGAGGCGCAGTTACCGATGCCTCTGCCGAAGTATTTGCTAAGTTATCTGCCGATAAACAAAAGGAATTTTTAACTGCTTACTACGATAAGGAACTTGGAATAGGATATTCTTTAATGCGGACTAATATAAACAGCTGCGATTTTAGCAGCGACAGTTATGTTTATGTTAAAGATAATGATAAAGACTTAACAACTTTCAGCATTGCACATGATATGCAATATAGAATTCCCCTAATTAAACAGGCTATAAATAAAGCTGGCGGCGATATATCATTATTTGCCAGTCCATGGAGCCCGCCGGCATTTATGAAAGACAATAAGAGTATGCTTGAGGGCGGTAAACTTTTACCTGAATATTATCAGTCATGGGCAAACTATTTTACAAAATTCATTAAAGCTTATGAAGCCGAAGGAATCCCGGTTTGGGGTATAACCATTCAGAATGAGCCAATGGCAACACAAAGGTGGGAGTCATGTATTTTTACTGCTGAAGAGGAAAGAGATTTCTTAAAGAACTATCTCGGCCCTACAATGGTTAATCAAAATCTTGCTAATAAAAAGATTTTAGTTTGGGACCATAACAGGGACCTGGTAAATCAGAGAGCTAATGTAATTTTTTCAGATCCCGATGCAGCCAAATATGCATGGGGACTGGCATTTCACTGGTATGAAACATGGGCCGGCGGCCAGCCAATGTTTGAAAACATTGCCCATGTTAAAGAAAGCTTTCCTGATAAGAACCTGCTTTTTACGGAAGGCTGCAACGAAAAATTTGATTCAACCAAATACTTTTTCTGGCCGAACGCAGAACGGTATGGCCGCTCTATGATAAATGATTTTAATAATGGCACAGTCGGCTGGACTGACTGGAATATTCTTTTGGATGAAACCGGAGGCCCGAACCACCTGGATAATCTTTGTTTCTCCCCTGTACATGCAAATACAAAAACCGGGGAACTAATTTTTACTCCTTCATATTATTATATCGGCCACTTCTCAAAATTTATACGGCCCAAAGCCCGCCGTGTTAGTACAAACGTGAGCCGGAGCGATTTACTCAGCACTTCATTTTTAAATGAGAACGGCAAAATGGCAACTGTTGTTATGAACCAAAGCAGTAAACAAATAACCTACAACTTATATGTAGGAACAAAAACTACGGAAGTCGTTATTCCGCCGCATGCTATTCAAACTCTTGTTTATTAATAAAATAAAGTGATAATGATATAAAAGATTTTAAAGCTGCCCTGTCCGTAAATGCAGGGCAGCTTTTTATCTGCCTGCATTCTTTAATCCCTAACACTTAATAATTTTATTGCTTAGTTAGATTTGATATCATTTATTATATTTACAAGAAAAAATCGGGAAAAATGAATAATATTTTAAACGCAGAAGAGATCAGGATAATAGGATCATTAATTGAAAAAGAATTAACAACGCCGGAATATTATCCTTTAACAATAAACTCCTTAAAAAACGCCTGTAATCAAAAATCAAACAGGAATCCCGTCGTTTCTTATGATGAAAATTTAATTGAAGTTGTTCTGAATAAACTAAGAGACAAATCGCTTGCGCGAAGAGTAACCGGGACTGATATCCGTGTACCCAAATACAAGCAGGGCTTTACTGAAGAATTGAACCTGCAGCCTGATGAGACAGCAGTTATTTGTGAATTAATGCTGCGCGGCCCGCAAACTCCTGGAGAACTGAAAGGCAGGGCTTCAAGGATGTTTAATTTTGCATCCCTTTCACAGGTTGACGAAGTTATTCAAAGATTAATGAACCGCGAACAGCCAATGGTTATTAAACTTCCACGGCAGACAGGAATGAAAGAATCACGTTATGCCCACCTGCTTTCCGGTGAACCCGAAATAAATGCACCCGAAGCAGAAGCAGCTGTTGCAGTTAATACTGAGGCAGACAGAATTGTAAAGCTTGAAGAAGAACTTCTAACATTGCGTAATGATTTTGAAGAACTAAAGCAGCAGTTTGAAAATTTACGGGCACAATTAGAATAAATAATTATTTATTATGCCGGGGTTACAAGATACACCCTGTCGTGCGGCCTTACAAGGATATCACAGGGAAATGTTATCTTATCACTTTTTTCTGCGGTTGCTATCTCGGCTTCATCTTTTAATATTTTATCAAGAGATACATTTACAACGCCTGATGTAGGGCCGATAATTAATATCTTATCATCCTTTGTTACCTTACCGGATTCCAGCATAACATAAGCAATTTTTGTTTTCTTATAATAATTCAAAACCCGGCCGATATATTCTTTTTTTGTTGTTGCCTTACTGCCGTATATATCGGCATAATCATCAGCACCTGGCTTGCCGAAATAAAAGCCTGATGAAAATCCCCGGTTATATACTTCACCAAGTTCTTTAAGAAAATTCTTTTTTACTTCTTCTGTCAGCTTCTTTTCATAATACAAATCAATGGCACGGCGGTAAACAGAAACAACCGTAGAAACATATTCGGGGCTTCTTTTCCTGCCTTCAATTTTGAAAGAATCTATGCCGGCTTCAATTAACTTATCGATAAATTCTATTGTGCACAGGTCTTTTGCGGAAAGCACATAATCCTCACCCATAATCATAGATTTACCGGTGATTGTATCCTTTACTTCATATTCCCGGCGGCACGGCTGAATGCACTCTCCCCTGTTTGCGCTTGGGCCGAAAAGATGATGGCTCATAAAGCACCTTCCGCTTACAGCAATACACATCGCCCCATGGATAAACGCTTCAATCTCAAGATCTGTATTAGTCCTTATGGCTTTTATTTCTTCAAGGGAACACTCCCTTGCAAGAACAATTCTTACTGCGCCGAGCTGTTTATATATACCGGCGCTTAAAGAATTAGAAACTGAACCCTGTGTAGAAACGCAAAACGGTATTTGATACTTATTACAAATCTGCGCAACCGCAAAATCCCAGCATATAATCCTGTCAATTCCCGCTGATTTAGCAGAAGAAATAATTTTATCAAGTTCTTCAATTTCTTCTTCATAAACAATTGTATTAACAGTAAGATATGTCTTAACATTTTTTTCTTTGCACAGGCTGGCTATCTGCGGCAACTCATCAATTGTAAAGTTAGCAGCTTTAGCGCGCATATTAAGTTTATCTATTCCAAAATAAACTGCATCGGCGCCGGCATCAATAGCCGCATGCAGCATGGTCCAGTCGCCTGCCGGGCTCATTAGTTCCGGTTTATTGCATCGTACCGTTTGTGTTTTATCATTCAACATTACTATTCAT
>JARLHB010000119.1 GCA_031292465.1 Ignavibacteriaceae bacterium | reverse complement strand
GAAGCTGATATTATCAAACAAAAACTACCTGAATGCAACGGCGGTTTCACTGCATTGAAATTCGGTAAAACAAACAAGAAAGTTTATACAGATTTAACAACCGACAATCAAATCGATTTAACCCGCTACCAGATACTGAATAATTACTCCGGCAGAGCAGGATTAATTAATAGCGGCGGCGCTTCAGGTGAAAACGATTTTGCTGATGCTGTTAAAACTGCGGTTATTAACAAAAGAGCCGGCGGTATGGGACTTATCTGCGGAAGAAAATCTTTCCAGCGCCCAATGGCTGACGGTGTTAAACTCTTGAATTCGATTCAGGACGTTTATCTTGAAAAAGAAATTACTATTGCTTAAGCAGTAATAAATTCTAAAATTAAGCCCCGGCAAAAACTGCCGGGGCTTTCTTATTTTAAATGGAAAAATATCTTAGCTGCTTAAATTCAGAATAAAGTTAATACTTATTTTTGAAGCTGAAGCAGATAGTCTGCAATCTTCCCTAATTCTTTTATATCAATATTGCTGAAAGAAGGCATAATAACTCCGGGGTACATTGCCTTAAAGTTCTTAAAGCGTTCGGAATCTATATAGGAAGAAGGATTGCGAAGGTAATTGATCAATTCGTCTCTTGACCAGTTTTGTTTCAAATTATGCAGATCCGGCGCCATTCTTGTCCCTGCCAGATTACCGCCATGGCAGCCTGTACAGCCAAAGCTGGCAACAAGCTGATCGGGAGTTTTAGCTTTTGAAGACTGATCAGTCCCGGTATTCATACCCGGAATGTTTTTTAGCTGTACATCCGATCTTTGAGTGTTCTTCTCCAGTAAAAATAATAAGAAAAATAAAACTAATACTGATGCTATCCATATCTGGGGTTTTGTCATAAATTATTATCTCGTTCATTTTTGGTAAATATCAATCTTTTTACTTTGCGTAAATATTTTGCGTACTTCGACCTCCCCTTAATCCCCTCCTTGGCAAGGAGGGGAGCGGCTTTAGCCGGGGGTGGTCAAAATGTTGACAATCTCTTTTAATAAGTTGAACTTACATTTCCTTTTAATTTACACAAAAGGTTAATTCCTATAATCTATTTCCCTTGAAGAGAGAAAAGAATAAGCTAATTTCTACTATTCAATTTTAAATGAAGCGCTTACGACTGCTGTAATTTCTTTATCTATTGATGAAACATCATTAATGCCGTAATCCGATATCTGGTTTGAAAATCTTGGAGTAATTTGCAGAACGCCCATTCTTGCATCCTTCACTGCGCCAAGTTTCCTGCCGGTTGACTCTGCAATCTTTTCTGCCCTAATCATAGCATCTTTTGCCGCTTCTGCCTGAACCTGAACTTTTAATTCTGCCAGCTTTGTATAATAATATTCAGGCATATCAACTTTAAAGTTTATGCCTTTTTCAACCAGGGAGGAAATATCTATGGAAATTTCCTTTATTTTATTAACGTCGGTTGATTGAATTTCAACTTTCTGATTATAAACATACCCGAGTATTTTCCCTGTCTGGTAGCCGGCGGGGCTCATCTCGTAAACAGGGTTATTGGTAATTGCAGATAAATCAATTTTATCTTCAGAAAATCCTTTTGATTTTAAGTAGGCAAGTATTACCGGTTTAGCTTTTACAACTTCTTTATAAGCAGCTTCGGCAGAAACTGTCTGGGCAGTAATCGTTCCTTTTAATATTGCAAGATCAGAGGTTATATCCTGCTTAGCAGACCCGGTAACGGTTATTGTCTGGTTTGCAGAAGAGTTCGACTTCCATGTAATTGCTATTATAATAGCACTAAACAAAAGGCATAAGCCTATAACTAAAGCGGGTATAATAAGTTTGTTTTTTTCGCCCATATAAAAATTCCTTTGCATAAAAATACGGCAAGTAAATTAAAAAAACGACAAGAATAATCAAAAGTACGGGTAAGCTTGTTTTACAGCATTTTTTGTGTGATGAAATACTGCTATTTTTTCACGTAATTAAACTGATTGTTTACTGTTCGGCTGTGAATTATAAGGTCTAGACAACAAAAATTTATAATAAACTTGGGAACAGTATGAGTAATTCTCTAAATCATTTAGGTAAAGAAAAAAGCCCGTATCTGCAGCAGCATGCATATAATCCGGTTGACTGGTATCCCTGGGGCGAAGAAGCATTTACTAAAGCAGAGAAGGAAAATAAACCTGTTTTCCTTTCTATAGGATATTCAACATGCCATTGGTGCCATGTTATGGAGAAAGAATCGTTTGAAGACGGTAAAATTGCAGAAATGATGAACGATGTGTTTGTATCAATTAAAGTGGACAGGGAGGAGCGCCCTGATATTGATAATGTATATATGACTGTATGCCAGATGCTTGCAGGAAGGGGCGGATGGCCTTTAACAATAATTATGACTCCGGATAAGAAACCATTTTTTGCGGGTACATATTTCCCTAAAGATAATAGGATGGGAAATATCGGAATGCGGGGGCTTATTACAAAAATAAAAGATTTATGGAATTCTAAGCATGATGACATACTAAAGTCCGCAGAAGATATTTCTCATTCTTTAGTAATGAATACAACTCCCCGTATATCAAAAGAAATTGACGAGGGTATTTTCGATAAAGCTTTTGAAGAGCTAAGCAATAGTTTTGATTCGGAACATGGAGGATTTGGAACATCTCCTAAATTTCCTACTGCACACAACCTGTTCTTTCTGTTAAGATATTGGAAAAGAAGAGGTGTTGACGAAGCATTGGCTATGGTTGAAAAGACCTTGCATGAAATAAGGAAAGGCGGAATTTTTGATCACATTGGTTTTGGCTTCCACCGTTATTCAACTGACCGGGAATGGATTGTACCGCATTTTGAGAAAATGCTTTATGACCAGGCTATGCTTACTATTGCTTATATAGAAGCATATCAGGCAACAAAAAACGACTTCTATAAAACTACTGCGGAAGAAATTATAACATACGTCTTGCGGGATATGACATCAGCAGGGGGAGGCTTTTATTCTGCTGAAGATGCAGACAGCGAAAACAAAGAAGGAAAGTTTTACGTATGGAGCGAAAAGGAAATTAGAACGCTTCCGGGGAATGATGCGGAATTAATAATTAAAATATTTAACGTAGAAAGCACCGGCAACTGGATTGATCATATTCACCAATCAAGTGATTTAACAAATATCCTGCATATAAATAAAGATACTGAAGAACTTTCTAAAGAATTGAATTTATCGCAAGAAGAGATTTACAATAAAATTTCTTCCGCAAGGGAAAAGCTTTTTGCATACCGGAATAACAGGATTCATCCTTTTAAGGATAAAAAAATATTAACCGACTGGAACAGCCTGATGATTTCTGCGCTGGCAAAAGCTTCAGTTGCCTTTGAAAATCCGGATTATCTTATACCGGCAGAGAAATCAATTGATTTTATTCTTGGTAAAATGAAAACACCGGATGGAAAACTTTTACACAGATACCATGATGGAGAAGCACTGCTTAATGCAAGCATAGACGATTATACTTACTTGATAGCAGCCCTTCTGGACCTGTATGAAGCTAGTTTTAACTATGAGCATCTGGCAAATGCTATTGAATTGAACGAAGAGCTTATTAAACATTTCTGGGATGAAAGAGACGGCGGATTTTTCTTTACGCCGGATTATGCAGAAAAATTAATTATCCGTTCAAAAGAAATTTATGATGGTGCTATCCCATCTGGTAATTCAATTGCCTTACTTAATCTTATCAGGCTTGCAAGAATTACGGGAAACTATTCCTATGAAAACAAAGTATTTAAAACAATAAATGTGTTTTCAAGGAATATATTTTCAACACCTTCAGCCTACACGCAAACCCTAACTACGCTGGATTTTGTTTACGGGCCTTCATATGAGGTAGTTTTCTGCGGCGGTAAAGAAGATGATGATACAAAAGAGCTGCTGCAAACACTGAATAATTATTTTATACCGGATAAAGTTGTAGTTCTGAATGCAGTCGATGATGATAAGATTAAAACCATTGCGCCATTTGTAAAGAATCAGGTGCAGATTCAAAACAAAGCAACAGCATATGTTTGTGTTAATAATGCATGCAAGCAGCCTGTTACTTCAAAAAAGGAACTGGAAAAACTATTGGGTGAAATATAATCTGCTTCAATGGTTTAAGAACTAACTAAAATTATCTGCATCCTATTAGGGTCTATGCAATTATAATATATAGCATTGCGTTAAATCAGGTCAATAATTCCATATTTCCCAACCTGGGCTTTTCAGAAAGATAAGAAAGCCTAAAAATTCCAAACAATATTCCGCTTGGTATGGATAGTTTCATTTCTAAAATGTAAATTTGTCCAGTTTTATTATTATCTAATGTTCAAGATTTATTAAGTATAGCCTTGAGGGAAAATCCTGGTACAGAATAATAAGTTAGTCCGGTCTCTCATTCAGAATGTAAAGAAAGGTAATAACTCATCATTTGAGCAATTATATCAGATGAGCGTGGGTAAGGTATATGCTTTATGTTTAAGGCTAACCAGCGATATTATTCTTGCAGAAAAATTAACCGCTGAAACTTTTATAACCACCTGGCATAATATTTCTTTTTTCAGGGAAGACACGCTTTTTTCTTCATGGATTACGGGAATAACGACTTATACAATATTAGGATGGATTAGGAATAACGGGGGAATATGGAGCGATTTGAGCCATAATAAATTAAAGCAGTCAAAAGCAGGTTTGAATAGAAAAAACCCGGACCCTTTTGACATGAACATTTTCTCCCTGCCGGATAAAGAACGTTTTGTTTTTGTTCTGCATGATATTGAAAAGTATTCAACTGAAGAAGCCGCTGATTTGCTGTCTATTGGTAAAGAAGAATTGGATACAATACTGCAAAAAGCATATGAACTGCTTATCCCACCTGATTATACGAGTGACGGGAGTGTTTATATAGAAAGCTGCCTTAATTCTCTTCCACAGGTAATTCAGCCGGAAGGTGATATTTGGAAAAATATTTTTACTGCGCTTAACCAATTGCAGGTTGATGCAAAGAAGTTAAGTGAACAAACAGAAGAGTCAGGTAAAGAAGAAAAAACAGAAAATAAAGGGAAAAAGTTCGGTTTTTTAAACTGGAAAAAGAAATGAAAGGCCCGCAATAAAGCGAGCCTTAATATTCTATGATCTTTTAGGCCTGTAAATGTGAGTGCTCTGTCCGAAAAATACTTCGGCAGCTTCCATAACTGTTTCAGATAATGTAGGATGCGGGTGTATAGTCAATTTAAGGTCTGTTGCATTTGCACCCATTTCAATTGCAAGCACGCCTTCCGCAATTAATTCTCCTGCACCGGGGCCGCATATGCCAACGCCAATAATTCTTTCAGTATCAGGGTCTATTATAAGCTTGGTAACACCGTCGCTTCTGTCTATGGTTGTAGCCCTGCT
>JARLHB010000118.1 GCA_031292465.1 Ignavibacteriaceae bacterium | reverse complement strand
AGGTAACTCCAATGTTATAAAGATCATTGGCTATAGATATACCAACCCCGGGAATTTCTTTTAATTTTTTTATCGCCTGTTGTTTTGCATTCATAATAACATCTGATAAACATTTCTATGTTTTTAATTCAACAAAGGACACAATATGTCCGGATATTTAGATGTAATATAATAATTATTTAGAAGCCTTCAGCAATTCTAATGTTTTATATAATTTAGGTTCTTTGCCCGCCTGGTCGCTAACTGCCTTAATAATATCAGGCAGATTTTTATCAAGCATCTTTAATTCGGTAACTGTTGAAGATGGATTATAATTTATCCTTTCTCCGGTTTGAGCTGCTGCAATTACAGAATCGGAGTTTGTCTTACCTTCATTCCAGCCTGATAGTTGGATTGCTTTGGCAACCTTCATTAAGCTGCTGAATAATTTCTTTTTGCCTGAAAGAAGGCTTAGGTCGCTGTTGGTAAACTTTACTTCAATATTTATTTTATCATGCACGCTGAAAGAAGAAGTAAAGATATATGATGCTAATTCATTACCATTATAGTTCCATGAATCTGCTTTGCCATCTTCATTAAAATTATATTCTTTCCCGTTTACTTTTACTGAAGAAGGGGGATAAGAGACTGGTAATCTTAGTTCATAGCTTCTTGCTTCAGGCATTCCGTCATACTCACCTTCTATAGGAGCAATTTCAATATTCAGACTCTTTTCATCAGTTTTTGAAAACGAAACATTTGTAAAAGTAAACTTGCCATTTTTAAATTTCTCATTATTCCCTTCATCATCATATACTTTTGTTCTGCCGGAATCACCCGGGAAAATATTTAGTATCAGATAATCCTTCTTTTCATCCGCAGTATTATTTATATCCTTCTGCATAGGAATTATTGCTCCTGCTTTTACATAAACAGGTATTTCTTCAAGACAGAAAGGACGTTCAATAGTTTTGCCGCCGGATAAAATAGAACCTGATGACCACTCAATCCAATTACCTTCAGGCAGCCAGATTTCCTGCATTGTATAAAGGTTATCTATTCCTTTAGCATCCTGCCCTAATGGATGAGTAACAGGCGCAACAATCATATCATTGCCGAACATATACTGGTTCTTTAAATCATACGCTATTTTTTCTTTCGGATAGTCATAATACATAGGGCGCAGCATAGACACCCCGGTATCATACGCTTCTCTTGCTTCTGTATAGATATAAGGGATCAATGAATAACGCAGTTTTATCGCATTCCGCATTGCATAAAAGTTATCCAAAGGATAAGCCCATATTCTTCTTTCAATATCCGGATTATTAGTGCAATGAGTTCTTAATATGGGGCTAAATGCTCCCCACTCTACCCATCTTGTATAAAGTTCAGGGTTTTTCTCCTGATCACTGGTTACATGCCCGCCAATGTCGTGGCTCCAAAAACCATAGCAGACATTTGAAGCAGTCGAAGTAAAGTATGGCTGATAATCAAGCGAAGCCCATGTTATGAATGTATCGCCCGAAAAACCGATTTGATAACGGTGGTTTCCCAGCCCTCCCCAGCGGTGATACAATAATGCCCGTTTTTCATTTTTCCTTTCCATATCGCTAAAGAAAACATAATTCAGGTAGAATGTCGGGTTTACACCTTTTATTGCGGTTTTTCCCCACTGCTGCCAGTCTAACCACCAAAAATCGATACCCTGTTTTTCCATCGGGCGCAGAACTAAGTCGACAAAATTCTGCGCATATTTCTTATCTGTTATATCAAATGGTACATACTTTTTTGTTTCAGGATCAATTCCCATAGCTTTAGCAAATGCTGGATATACAGCTTCATGCGGCTGAATGCCTGATGCCGGGTGCAGGTTCAAACAAGTTTTAATATTTAATTTATCTGTATATTCAAGAAACTTTTGCGGGTCAGGAAAGACCGAGTTATTCCATGTAAAGCCGGTCCAGCCGAATGACTCGCCTGATTGGTCATTAAGCTTTCTACCGTTTTTATACCACTCCGGCCTGTTAACAATATGCCAGTCCATATCAATAACCAGAACTTCAAGCGGTACATCATGAATTTTAAATTCATTTATCAAACCTCTGAATTCCTGATCCGTGTACTTCCAATAGCGCGACCACCAGTAACCGAATGCAAATTTAGGAGGCAGGGCAATTTTACCTGCAACCTCCGTATATTCTTTTAGAATAGTTTTATAATCATAACCATATACAAAGAAATATAAATCCTGCACTTTGTTTTCCGGACGCGGCATAACCCATGGCCAATCGCTATTATCAAAAAGAGGCCTTTCGGAATCATCAACTAAACTCCACCCCTCTGTTGAAAGCAGGCCGTCTTCTAATTTAGTGGCGCCGTTTACTCCATCAAGAGTACGTGTAGTGCCAAGTAAATTACCCTTATTCTCAACACCCGGCTTCCATATCTTTTTAATACCGCCAGTTTCAAATTCAATCTGTAGATTATCCGAAGTAAATTTTCCGCTGTTTAATTTATATTTTAATAATGCTGCGTCTGTTTTAATCTGCAGATAGCCGTCAGCTTCGGTTTTTTCAAATTTCGGAACGGGCAGGTTCCTGTCTATAAACGTAAGCGAGGCATTATCTTCAAAAACCCCGTTTTCAGACCACTCCATCCTTATTATGTGTGGAGTAAGCATAGTAAAACGTACATTTCCCGATATAACTACAGCCTCAGGATTGGCTTTGCCGTCAAATTGTTGTGAATACATTTGGGTTGATATGATTAATGAAAGGATGATGAAAAGAAGTATGTTATTTTTCATATTTCACTTTTGAATATTTTTTTACTACTGGTAAATTAAGAATATATTTTTATGTGGTTAATTTAATAAAAAGAAATTGGTAAAAACCAGTCTTTATTTAACCAACTTGTTCATAAATATTATACGTTCCTCAAACTCCCGGATAGCTCAATTTAGCGAAATCACAGGAACTTTAGAAAATATTAATATATTTGGTTGCATTATAATGAACAAGCTTTATTTTTGTAGAGGTAAAGTTCATAATCATTTTTTAATAATCGCATAATATCATGAAAAAAACAAAAATATTTTTACTCTTTTTATTTATACTTACAGGTATTTCACTTACTTTTTCACAATCTAAAAACAGACAGACGGAAAACGTCATTATCATTACACTCGACGGCTTCAGGTGGGAAGAATTATTCGGCGGACTTGATAAGGACCTTGTCAGCGATAAAGCATATACCAAGGACCCCGAAGGTTTACAAAAGATGTTCGGCGCCTCCGCGCCGGAAGAAAGCAGGAAAAAACTTCTGCCATTCTTTTGGACTGAAATTGCATCAAAGGGGCAATTATACGGAAACCGTAAACTTGAAAACTTTGTTAATGTAGCAAACAGGTATCAATTCTCATATCCCGGTTATAATGAAATGTTTACCGGCTATCCGGATACTAATATCAATTACAACAGTAAGATTCTGAATCAGAACAAAAATGTTCTTGAATTCATAAATCAACAGGAACAATACAAAGACCAGGTTGCTGTATTTACTTCATGGGATGTTTTTCCATATATACTTAACAGGGAACGCTCTAAATTATTAATAAACAGCGGAAGCGAAGAAATAAATATACCCGGCAAGCCACTCTCTCCGGAGATGCAAATACTAAATAAAATGCAGGATGGAGATCCGCACTTTCTCGGCGGCGATATACGCGATGATTTACTTACTTACTATATCGGTTTTGAATATTTAAAAGAATACCATCCGCATGTCTTATTTCTTGGCTTTGACGGCACTGATGATTTTGCACACCAGGGCTTGTACGATTATTATCTAAAGCAGGTTCATACTACAGACCAATGCATTGCCGAACTGTGGCAGTATATTCAGTCTGATCCGCAGTATAAAAACAAAACAACATTAATATTATTATGCGACCACGGCAGAGGAGACAAACCCAAATGGGGATGGACTGACCACGGTGAAAGTATCCCGGAATCAGGACAAACCTGGCTGGCGGTTATCGGGCCTGATACACCCGCTCTCGGCGAAGTAAAGACAAAGGAACAGCTTTATAATAAGCAGGTTGCGCCAACTATTGCAGCATTCCTCGGATTGCACTTTGCACCGGAACATGGAGAAGCGGCTGTCATTTCTTCTATGATAAAATAATAAATATTTTAACCTCACCTGCTTAACGGCATTCAGGCCACCCCTCTCCTTATTATGGAGAGGGGGAATTAATCTCAGCTAACAAATTTTATATTGTCATATTAATATTTAAAATCATATCATAAATTTTTGTAAATTTATTATTATCAGATCAGAGAAATCACAAGAATCAAATAAATCATAGTTCAGACGATGATTAATGAACTATACAAATATTCAGAACTTACTTCAAGAATTATTGGCTGCGCCATGACTGTACATAAAGCCCTCGGCAGCGGGTTTCAGGAAGTAATATATCAAAGAGCGTTGGGCATTGAAATGAATCTGGCTGGAATTGAATTCCAAAGGGAATTCGAGATGCCTATATTTTATCGGGATAAACATATCGGCACACGAAGGGTTGATTTTTTAGTCGAAGGTGTTGTTTCAGTGGAACTAAAAGCTATTACTAAACTTGAAGACGAACATTTTGCACAGGCTATAAATTATCTGGAGGCTTACAATCTGGGAATTGGCTTGTTAATTAATTTTGGGGAAAGAAGCCTGAATTTTAAACGGCTTACTAATAAGAAATACCATGTCTGAACTATGATTCTTATGATTAACTTGATTTATTTGACCATTTCAAACTGCTTAACATTCCACGAAGTATGATTATAATTCAACCGGGAATATTCCTGATAAAACAGTAAGCACCTTATAATTCATTAAATTCAGAATCATATTCACTAAACAAATAAACAAAATTATTAGAGTCTATAATCTTAATTATACAATATCAGCTTGACAATTGGATAAAGCACAAGCATTCAGCATAAATTCATCAATCACAATATTTACCATCTATTATCGTCGATCATGGTAATCATAAAAATCACAAGAATCATAGTTCAGACAATTATTCCGTATCCCCTTCCCTAATTTCAACTCTTCTTATTTTCCCGCTAATTGTTTTCGGCAGTTCTGTAACAAATTCAACTATGCGCGGATACTTATAAGGAGCAGTAACTTTTTTAACATGTTCCTGCAGGGCTTTTGCAAGCTCATTGCTGGGCTGGTAATTATTTGCGAGTACAACAGTCGCCTTAACAATCTGCCCGCGTTCGGGATCAGGTACAGCAGTTATAGCGCATTCAAGCACTGCCGGATGTTCTATAAGCGCGCTTTCAATCTCAAATGGGCCTATGCGGTAGCCGGAGCTTTTAATAATATCATCTACCCTGCCGACAAACCAGTAATATCCGTCTTCATCACGCCAGGCAGTATCGCCTGTATAATAAACACCATCATGCCAAACCTGTTTTGTAAGCTCGTCATCGCGGTAGTAGCCGCTGAAAATTCCCCACGGTACTTTTTTATCAGTGCGGACAACAATTTGTCCTACTTCCCCGACTTCACAAACCTTCCCGTCTAAATCTAATAAATCAATATCATAACCCGGGGATGGCTTGCCCATGGAGCCCGGTTTTGGTTCCATAAAGGGGAATGTTCCGACAACAACCGTTAATTCAGTCTGTCCGTAAGCTTCCATAAGCTTAATTCCTGTGGCATCATAAAACTTCTTAAATACTTCAGGGTTAAGCGGCTCTCCTGCAACAACACAATACTTCAGGTGGCTTATATTATATTTTTTTAAATCTTCTTTTATTAAGAACCTGTAAACCGTAGGAGGAGCACAAAAAGTTGTTACTTTGTACTTCTCAACAACTTCCATAAGCTTATCAGGTTTAAACCTGTCAAAATCATAAGT
>JARLHB010000117.1 GCA_031292465.1 Ignavibacteriaceae bacterium | reverse complement strand
CCAAGCGGCTGGTTCATGTCCGTAATAAATGCAATTACTTTTTTATTAAATGATTTGGCGGTATCAACCAAAGACTGTGTAAGCTTTTCAGCATCTTTTAAATCTTTCATAAAAGCGCCGCTGCCTATTTTAACATCAAGGACAAGGCTGTCAATGCCTTCAGCAAGCTTCTTGCTCATTATACTTGCTGTAATCAGCGGAATTGATTCTACAGTTGCGGTAACATCACGCAGTGAATAAATTAATTTATCAGCGGGAGCTATATCTTTTGTTTGCCCGATTAACACTGCGCCGCATTTTTTTAATGCTGCTTTATACTCAGTTAAAGACAAATTTGTTCTAAACCCGGGAATGGATTCAAGTTTATCCAGCGTACCGCCGGTATGCCCCAGGCCCCTGCCGGATATCATCGGAACTTTTACTCCCGCAGCAGCAGCAATCGGGGCAAGTATCAATGAGGTTTTGTCGCCTACCCCGCCTGTAGAGTGTTTATCCACTTTTAAGCCGGGAACAGAATTTAGATTCACAATTTTACCGCTGAAAAGCATTGCTCTTGTTAAAGCGGAAGTTTCCTCTTTCGTCATGCCGTTCAGAAATGCTGCCATTAAGAAGGCCGAAAACTGGTAATCGGGAATCTTATTTTTTGTATAAGAAAAAACCAAAAATTCAATTTCTTCTTTGCTAAGAATATTTTTGTCTCTTTTCTTGCGGATTATTTCAACTGTATTCATATTAATTTTATACCTATATGCATGTATTTTTATACAGCAACATTATATATTTTACAAAATAGTTCCAACTGTATAAAAATACAGTTCTATTTTTTCTTTGACGCAAAAGTTATATACAACAGCTATATTATATGGTAATATAAAGCATCAGAAACTCTATGCCGCCGGCCCTTTTATTTGTATCCCCCTATTGATTTGCTTATTTTTGCATCTAAATCTTTTTTGAAGGAGTTGGATAAAGAAAATGTTTTTTAAAACAAGGACGCATACTTGCGGTGAGTTAAGAGAAGTTAACATAGGCGATAATGTTGTATTAAACGGCTGGGTAGATACAAGACGCGATTTGGGCGGTTTAATTTTTATTGACCTTAGAGACCGTTACGGCATAACTCAAATTGTATTTGAACCCGGTTTTGATAAAGAAGCACATGAAAATGCAACTGTCTTGCGTAATGAATTCGTTATATCTATAGAAGGCAAAGTAAGAAAAAGACCCGAAGGTACCGAAAATCCGGCTCTGAATACGGGACAAATTGATGTAATGGTTAATAAATTAGTAATACTTAACGAAGCTAAAACTCCTCCTTTCCCTATAAAAGATGAAATTGATACAAGCGAAGATATAAGATTAAAATACCGGTACATCGATTTAAGAAGACCTGCCATGCAAAAGAACCTGCTGATGCGCCACAAAATGTATCAGTTGGTAAGAAAATATTTTGATGAAAATAGTTTTATTGAAGTGGAAACACCTGTGCTTATGAAAAGCACCCCTGAAGGCGCAAGAGACTATCTGGTACCGAGCAGGCTTCATAAAAGTAAGTTTTACGCTTTACCGCAGTCGCCGCAGCAGTACAAACAGTTGTTGATGGTTTCCGGCCTGGACAGATATTTTCAGATCGTAAAATGCTTCAGGGATGAAGACCTTAGAGCTGACAGGCAGCCGGAATTTACACAAATAGATGTTGAAATGTCCTTCATTGACCAGGAAAATATATTTGAGGTGGTTGAAGGACTGATGAAAATATTATATAAAGATATTTCAAACCGTGAGCTTCAACTGCCATTGCCCAGGTTAACCTTTGACGAAGCGCTTGAAAAATACGGCAGTGATAAGCCTGATTTACGTTTCGGATTGGAAATGGTTACGCTTAATCATGTTTTTGAAAATACCACATTCAAAGTATTTCAGGATCATATTAAGAATAAAGGAATTATTACAGGCTTATTAGCTCCAGGCTGCGGAGAATATACGCGCAACCAGCTTGATTTGCTCACCGATTTTGTTAAAAAGCTGGGCGCAGGCGGTTTAATCTGGATGCGTGTAAAGGAAAACGAGCTGGAAGCACCTATTGCTAAATTCTTAACTGATGAAGAAAAGAAGAACCTGACTGAAGCCATTCAGGCAAAACCCGGCGACTTAATCTTTATCTTAACAGGATCAAAGCTGAAAGCTCTTTCTATTATGGGCTCTTTAAGGCTTGAAATGGCAAGACGCTTAAATTTAATTACGCCCGAGTCAGAACCAAAATTATTATGGGTTACCGACTTCCCTCTTTTTGAGTGGGATGAGCAAACCAAGAGATATTATGCAATGCACCACCCGTTTACATCTCCAAGACTTGAAGACATTGAATATATGGAAAGCGATCCCGGCAGAGTAAGGGCACGCGCCTACGATCTTGTTCTTAACGGTACGGAAATAGGCGGCGGAAGTATAAGGATTCATAATGCAGATTTACAATCCAAAATGTTCAAAGCATTAGGAATTACCGATGAGGAAGCCGAATATAGGTTCGGATTTTTAATAAATGCCTTTAAATACGGCGCTCCTCCTCACGGCGGATTTGCTTTCGGTTTTGACAGAATGGCAATGATCTTTGCAGGTGAAAATTCCATCAGAGAAGTAATTGCATTCCCCAAAACAGCAAGCGCTATTTCACTAATGGATGATGCACCATCTACTGTTAATGACGAACAGCTTAAAGAACTTCATATTAAAATAAGGTAAATAGCCTATGGTTCTCCTTAAAGGTGGATCATAGCTACATGTAATTGTTACCTATAATTACAATAGGTTAGCAAATTTTACCTAAAGTCTTTCCGCAATTACCGGTAATATTTACCTAATAGGTAAATATTACCGGTAATTTTTACATTTCTCTTTAATGACACTAATAACTTCCTTATTTTATAATAAGATACAGCCGCCAAATTATGGCATGTTTTTTAGTTTAAATATTGTGGAATTTGAGAAAATCAAAACAACATGTGTCATGAAAAATTACTTGCTTAAACCATGACAACTATTTAACCAATAAATTGAGGAGATCTAATAATGGGTCAGCAACAACTTCTTTTAATCGTTCTCGGTGTTATCATAGTAGGTATTGCAATTGTAGTAGGTATCAACCTTTTTAATGCAAATGCAGTATCATCAAATAAAGATGCAATTGCATCAGATTTAAATAATTTAGGCGCTATGGCCAGACAATATGCAAACAAGCCAACCTCAATGGGCGGCGGCGCAACAACAAGCGGCCCTTCTTTTGTAAGCTTTGCTATACCAACCGGTCTAACAACAACTGCTAATGCAACATACACAATTAGTGCAGCCGGTACAGCAACAGGTATTTCTTTCCTTGGAACCAGTCTTACACAAAAAGGAGCCAACGGAAGTGCAGTAACATTAACAGACATCGTTACGCTGGCTAAAGATAGCGTTGTAGTAACAAACCCATAGTTTTTTACATATAGTGTATGTTTCAGGGCTGGTAAAAATGTTTTTGCCAGCCTTTTTATTTTTTTAGAAATACGTTATCTTTTAATGAACTTTTATTTAAATAAATTGTTGATTTGCAATCTATTTTAAAATTTTTGAATAGCTGGTAATTTGAATAATTATCACATCCGCAGGAAATATCTAAAATGATCGAATCCAACTTTACAGCAGAAAAATTAAATTGACGATTTATATAAGGATTGTATACGGATTTTTCATAAAGTATATTTGCAAATAGCCAAAGAGAAAATAAAATGACTGATTTAGCCAAGAAGTTTGCTGATGATGCCCTTCTTCTTCCACGCGAAGACAGAGCTGAGTTAGTAGATAAACTATTAGGAAGCCTTAACGCACCTATACAGGACGAAATTAACCGTTTATGGTCAGAGGAAGCAGAAAAACGCGTAAAGGAATATGACCAAAATAAAATCGAAGCTTTAGACGGTGAACAGGTTTTCAAAGAAATTAGGAATCGGATTATACGGTGATATTTACATTTCATCCGGAGGCTCGTAACGAGCTTAATCAGGCTGTTGATTATTATGAAAACCAGCAACAAAAACTTGGTTTGGAGTTTCTGAAAGAAACATATTATACTATTCAACGAATCATTGAATTCCCCGAAGCATTCTCTAAACAATCTGAAAATACCCGGAAATGCATTACCAACAGATTCCCCTTTGTTGTAATTTACCAAATCAAAAAAGGCGAGATATTTATTGCTGCTATTGCACACTTATCCCGTAAACCAGGTTACTGGAAGGAAAGACTAAGCCAATAAGAGCTAGAACAACTAATGAATTGAAAATTATAATAAGTAAATGATTGAATTCAAATTTACAGCGGAAAAACTAAATGGCCAGTTAATAAGCGGCACGCTATCAGCCAAATCTGTTAGCGAGGGGAAGCGGAAAATCTATCGCCTCGCAGATAAGAATCAATTAAAAGTTAAAAATATTGAAAAGAAATCCTCGTACCTTTACAGGGTCAGGCGCGGCAAAGAAAAAGCAATAAGCGGTGAACAAAAAGCTTATTCTAAAAAAGAAGTTGAAGAAGCCTTAACCAGGCTTGGGTTTAGAGTCCTCTCTGTAAATAAAAAATTATTTGAATTTAATTTTAAACCCCCTACAACAGAAATTGTTACGTTTGTAAAAATCAGCGCTGAACTGCTTGAACAGAAATTACCTTACAGCGAAATTTTAACTTTGCTTATAAACGACACTCAAAACAAAACGCTGAAAGAAACATTACGCGAGATTAATAATGAATTAAAGAAAGGCGCCGACAGCGAAGTAACGTTTCTTAAATACCAGGGTGTATTCGGCAAATTTACTGCCTATATGCTTGGCCTTGCTGCAAAAAGCGGTAATATGACTGAGATATATAAAGCAACCGCAAAATTTTTAGAGCGAACACAGGAATTTAAAAAAAGTCTAAGGAGTGCATTAATAACGCCCGCTATAACACTCTTAGTCCTTTTTGCTGCGGTACTGTTCTATGTGGCATACATTTTCCCGGAAACTGCAAAACTTTTTGTCAAATTCGACATTCCCCTCCCGCCGATGACAAAATTCACATTAAAAATGAGTGACTTTCTTTCAGACAATACTATTTTGGTTTGTTTATTGTTTATTATACCGCCGGTGCTATTTTGGCAGATAGCAAGGTCTAAAAAGGGCGGATATATACTAAGCAAATACATGTTAAAAATTCCTATGGTAGGCTCGCTCATTCATAAGACCCTAATAGAAGTATTTTGCAGAGTATTTTATACTCTTTACAGCGGATCGGCAGAAAGTATTGAGCCTATAAGAATTGCGGCTGAAGCAGTAGGGAACAAATATTTTGAGGAAAGAATAAAAAATGTTGCCATACCTCTTATGGTAAAAAAGGGTACGGGAATTACGGAAGCATTTGCTGCAAGCGGAGTATTTACAGAGACATTCCTTTCAAGGCTGCATTCCGGTGAAGAGACGGGCACAATTAAAAATACTGCTCTTCAAATTGCCAACTATTATGAAAGCGAAACTGTCTATAAGCTTAAAAATTTGGTTGAAATGGTTCAGGTATTCATTGCAATGATAATTATGATTGTAATGATACTACTTACTTTAGTCTCGTCCGAAACTGCAACCATACATCCGAAATCTCCCGGAATGGCCGCAAGTACTTATATTGAAAGAACTATTGCATGATTGATACTAACTTAGAAATGACTGATAAAATCGGTTACCTTCTTTTTAAAAAGGGAATAATCGATGCTGCAATGTTGGAAAAAGCTTTAAATGCCAAAGCTAATGACAAAAGCAAGATAAAACGAAACCTTGCTCAAATACTTGTCCAGGATTTTAAATACGACCATGATACTATATTCAGAGAAGTTGCCATTCTCTATGCCTTCCGTGAGTTGGAAGTTCACTTAGATGAAATACCGCCTGAAAAATTAAACGCAATAAAGGTAATGATAAACGGTGCAGGCGACCAGATGAAAAGCCAGATGCTGGAACATAAAATTATTCCGTTTATGTTTGATGAACGGATAAAAGATAAATTAATTTTGGCAGCAATTGACCCAACCGACAGAAATATTCCCAAGATTGCATTCGGGCTTAACGCAAAAAAATACGAAGTCCTTTATATTAGAAAAAAAGACTACGAAAAACTGATTCATACAATCCTTCCTCCTGAGAATGTTTATTTGAAAATGATGGAGGAGGCCGCCCCTGAAATTCAAATTGATAAAGATGAGGGGACATTAGATGAAGACGCTTTAGATGCGGAAATTAATAAAAGCGCTCTTATCAATTTAGTAGAGGGCGCTTTGGTAGAAGGAGTAAGGCGGGGCGCAAGTGATATTCATTTTGTTCCAAAAGCAGCCAACAGGACTGAAATTTCAATCCGTATTGATGGTAACCTGCAGCTATGGCATGTACAGGAAGGCACCTTGCCGGAAGCTATTATAGCTGTTGTTAAAGACCGGTCACAAGGAATGGATAGATTTGAAAGGGAACGTGCCCAGGACGGCTTTATCCAAAGAGAAATTGACGGACATATTATCAGGTTCCGTGTTTCCGTTTTACCTATGGTAGGAACAGAGCTAAAAAATAAGTTTGAAAGCGTGGTAATAAGAATCCTGGATGACAGAAAAGTTATCAGGGATCTTGAAAAACTTGGTTTAACCGGTTATTCAAAAGATGCGTTTCATAAAGCTATAACGCAACCGCAAGGGATGGTTATATTAACAGGCCCTACAGGAAGTGGTAAAAGCACTACCCTTGTTGCTGCTCTTTACCAGGTAATTGATCCAACCGTAAATGTTCTTACTGTTGAAGATCCTGTTGAATATGTTATAGAAGGAGCCCGGCAGCTTAAAATCGGGTATAAAATGAACTTTGAACAGGCGATCAGGTCTATCTTAAGGCATGACCCCGATATAGTTTTAGTTGGTGAAATGAGAGACAGGGAAACCGCAGATATAGCTATAAAGCTTGCTAATACCGGCCACCTTACATTTTCCACCTTGCATACTAACGATGCGCCAAGTGCTGTTGCAAGATTATATAAGATGGGAATTGAACCTTTTTTAATTGCTTATGCAATAAATATTATTGTTGCCCAAAGATTAATCAGGAGATTATGCCCCGATTGTAAAAGAAAAGTGGTAAATTTTGATGAGGTCGTAATGGACGCCGCAAAATTGAATATTGCGGAATGGAGAAACTATAATATTTACGAACCTAAAGGCTGCGACAGATGCGGAGGAACCGGGTATAAAGGGCGCCTCGCTATTCATGAAGCTCTATATTTTACAAAAGAAATAAGACAAATAATCGTTCGTTCAGGAATTGAAGTGGATGAAGAGAGGATAAGGGCTCAGGCAAGAGCAGACGGTACACTAAGCCTGAGAGAAGCCGGGTTTGAAAAGGTAAGACTTGGCTTAAGCTCAATTGAGGAAGTATTAGCTTCAACATCTGAAGATTAAATTTTAATATTTAATTATTTGATATTATAATTACAACAGCCCAAAAATTATTTTATTGTTGTCTTTATTAAGTTAACACGATAATTTAGCTTGTCCAATATTAGAAAGGATATAATTGCCCGCAGTAAATATAAAAGACATATTAACTGAATTTGTAAAATCCATTCCCCAATATCTTGTGGGCCCGGAGCGTATTATCTATATTCTGGATAATATTGAAAAACTTGCCCCCGAAAACAGGATGATACTTCGTACTTACGTTAACAAAATGCTTACAAGCATGATTGAACGCGAAGCTTCCGATATTGAAATTGGCGGGCACGGCAGCGGCGGTTTTGTTTGGATGCGAATATTCGGCAGAAAAGAACGTGTTAAAGAACTTCAGGTACTCTCAAATGACGAAGCTTCTATAATTATTATTAATTTGCTCAATGCAAACCAAAGAAAATTATTAAGCGATATTAAGAATCTGGACTTTAGCTATACATACTTTTATACAAGAAGGAATATGGATGTACGTTTCAGGGCAGACGCTTATTTCGATCTTGATACTCTCACTTTAAATATGCGCGCTATAAATTCCGAGATAAGGTCAATTGACAGTTACGGCTTTCATCCGAATGTAAGAAAGACTTTTAGCCATTCATATATTAAGTTTGGACTTACACTGATAACGGGAATTACAGGTTCAGGCAAGTCTACTACATTGGATGCAATTATTGATTCATACAACAAATTAGATTCTGTCCATATAGTTATAATTGCATCGCCAATTGAATATGTTCATAGTTCAAATTTTTCAATAATAAAACACAGAGAAGTTGGCAGAGACGTATTAACATTTAAAGACGGCGTAATCCAGTCATTAAGGCAGGATCCCGATGTAATAGTAATAGGTGAAATGAGAGACCCTGATACTATTTTGGCTGCCCTGGAAGTGACTGATACAGGCCACAAGGTTTTTTCTACGTTACATACTTCGTCAGCCGTTGAATCAATTGACAGAATTGTAGCAGAAATTCATCCCGGCGAACAGGAGCGGGTAAGAAACAGGCTTGCCGATGTATTGGTAGCAATTGTTTCCCAGAAATTAGTTCCGAGTTTAGACGGCAAACGTGTTCTTGCCAAAGAGGTTTTAGTTGTTACGCCAAGTGTTAAAGCCGCAATAAAAAATAATAACACAAGTGAAATATATATGATGATTAATCAGGGGGCTCCACAGGGAATGATTACTATGGAGCAGGACTTAAAAAGGTTGTATCTTGAAAAGAAAATTTCTTTAGAAAATGCAATTGCTTATGCAAACAATAAAACAAGAATTCAACAAATACTGTCTGCCATATAAATGAGTGTTACAATCTGTACATATTGCGAAGGAAACGATACAAAGATAATTGTTGTAAGCAAGGAAAAGAATCGTATAAAAGTTCATGCTGCAGCAACTTTCGATGTAGTGCAATCCGCCCTTGAGATGGAAGATTCTATTACCGGTTTGAAAATAGATGGAGATGAACTGTCTTTTGAAGGTACTTCCGGTGCCAAAACTTCCAGTGAAAGAAGCATCGCACTTTCCAGCATAAGCTTGATAAATGATTTTTTAAAGGGTTATAACTTAAAAAAGAGCTTGTTTATTCCGGCAATAACAGAACCTTCCATATATTATCATCTGTTTGAGGGCTCAAAAGTCGGTAAATCATCAAAAATAACCCAGGATATAATAGATGATATTCAGGCTTCTAAAAATATTACATTAAATAAGGAAGATCTGGAGTACATAGAACTTGCAGATAAATCATTACTTGCGGTATTTCTAAGCGGAGAAGTAAGCGGCATAAAATTAATTAGTTCTCTGGCACATTACAATGGTAAAAGATATTATAAAATCCCAACTGTTAAAAGCGCTGAAATATCGTTAGCGTATTATGTTGCAAAAAAGAAAAAATTCTTCCCGGATGACCAGTCGCTTATTGTGTATATTGGAAAAGAGAACAGTAAATTAATTTTTCTGCAGGGAAGAAAACTAAAGCATATCGGCTCAACATTGGATATAGGCACATTAAACCTTCATACTTATGATGTCTATTTTTCTAAGATATTGCTTGAAATGGAAAACGGAGGAATTACCGCATTAGATAATATAATAGTTTGCGGCGAAGATGATTCGGAAAACCTTATCCTTTCGTTTTATGGAACATTCCCTGAAGCAAATGTATCCCGGTTGCAATTTGAGGAGCTTGATCTTGCTTTGCTTGATTCAGACACCAAACAGAAATTTTCTTCTTACAGTGTGCCTGTTGCAATTGCACAGGAATATTTTGAAGAATTAGCTGAAACATATAAGGGAATAAATCTTTTACCACGTTATGTTAAGGAAGAGCAGAAGGCTTTTCAGTTTGCATGGCATGGTTTTGCTATGCTGCCGCTTCTTTTCTTTGCGGCATTCTTTATTACATTAAAAATTCTGATGAATCAAAAAGATATCAATCAGTTAGACAAACAAATATCGGAACAGACAATCAGGCTAAGGCAGAACCAGGCAATTCTAAATAAAATATCAGATTTGCAGGGCAAAATCAGCAACTTCTCCCAAACCCAGGTTATACTTGATTCAGCTTCAGTCGGCACAGGTGTATGGTCTGCCAATCTGGAGAATATATCACACTATATAGGAATAAGAAGAAGTATCTGGCTTACAAAATTATCTAAGGATGACAGCGGTAATATTACGCTTGAAGGATATGCGCTTAACAGAAGCGTACTGACTGAATTTGCCTATGCAATTGAGACAGCGCAGCTTAAAAGTATTACCTATGAAGCACTCCGTGAGAAAAACGCTTATAGATTCAATATAATTTTTAATCCGTCAAGTATTAAATCAGCATCTACGAATATTAATGAATAGAAAAACTAAAAATACTCTGGCTCTATTCGGTGTTTTGATACTCCTCCTTTTGCTAGGAGGTTCATATATCTTTTTATATCAGCGTCATACAATAAAAGAAGATCAAAAGCAGCTGGAATCTTTAAAATCAAACCAGTACAATACCGACCAGCTAAATATGCAGTATTATGAGCTTCAGAAAAAAGCAGCTAAACTTGACTCTGTTTTAGCACAACGAAAGTTTAATATTCCTCAAAATCTTTCTTCAATTAGTTTCTTTAACTTTATTAACAAAGTAAGTGCAAATTTTTCAACAAATACACAAGTAAATATTGATTACAACGATCAGAAAAAAGATAAAGATTTTCATTATTACGAATACAAACTGACCGGGAATGGCGATTTCAATGATTTATTCAGACTTATATATGCAATTGAACAAAGCAAAGAATTAAAAAAGGTAAAATCTGTTTCTTTAAGCAACTATATTTCTTCACAAAAAGAAGGAATGCCCACTTTTCTTGTCAACTTTACAATTTTAGCAGATGTTTATTTTGCTGACAACAACAGGTTTTCAACTGCCGAATTTGTTGAAAATAATTTAAATGCAAGACCCGTATATGATATCTTCTACCCTTTAATCAGAACTCAAATTCCTCCAAATCTTGACAATTTATTAGATGTTCAAGGCGCTAAATTGTTAGCCCTTATTCCTGAAGGTGCATTTATAGCAGACATCAAAGGAAATACCTATCTTTTATGGGAAGGCCAACAGGTTTATCTGGGATATCTTACAAAAATAGATTACGATCATAATACTGTAAGCTTTATCCTGAATAAAGGAGGAATAATTGAGAAAGTTGATTTGAGCCTGGAAAAAGAAGGAACATATAAGAAAAAACCATAATGAGAGTTTGATATGAAAAATTTTATTTATATAGTTATATTAATCCTTGCATTAACAGCTCAGATTTTTTCACAAAGGTATTTGGAAAAATCGCTGAAGACTACCCAAAACCCGGATGAATTGGTAACACTTTCCTCATCGGTTACTTTTAATCAGGCTATCGATCTATTAAGTAAAGTTAGTGAAAAAACAACCGGGCGAAGAATTGTATCAACTATAAAGCTTGATACCGCTATTGGCGTTGAACTTAAAAACATGAATTATTTGAAGGCTTTGGTAGTGCTTACAAAAATGGCAGGATTAATTTATGATGAGAGACCTGATGTTATTGTAATTAAAAGCCCGGCTGTAGCTGATTTACAAAGGACAAAAGATAACTATATTACGCCTGATACGCGTGAGATTAAAATTTCAGCAATATTTTTTGAAGCGGATGTTAATAAAGAAAAACAGCTTGGCGTAAATTGGCAAACTATCTTCTCCAATGGAACATCAAGCAGCACAGGTGCATTTAATACTTTTACGACTACGACCTCTCCGCCGAGTGCAACATCTATCTCAACCAGCGGCTCAACAACCACCTCTTCCACAAGTCAGGTAACGCCTGATTTTAATATTAGTGGAAGTACAAAATTCAGCACCGGCGGCTTTTCCGGCCAGGTATCTGCCGTGTTAAAAGCTTTTGAAACCGAAAGCATTGGTGACATTATTTCCAGCCCTAATGTTACGGTATTAGACGGCGCTGATGCCAGGCTTCAGGACGGTGAAGATATTTCCATCAAGCAGAAAGATTTTTCTGGAAACGTAATTGACAATTTTTACTCAATCGGTTCTATCGTTCTTGTTACCCCGCATATTATTACCGAAGACAGCTTAAGTTATATTTTACTAAAGGTTCATGTCGAAAGAAGTTCATATGTTCCCGATGCAACAACAACAATTATCAGTAAAACATCGGCAGACACAAGAGTTGCAATGGTCAATGGTGAAGAAACTGTAATAGGAGGAATGTATATTGACCAGGTTACTAAAACCAGAAAAGGTATCCCTTTATTAAAAGACCTGCCGTGGTGGTTTCTCGGCCTAAAATATATATTCGGGTATGACGATAATGTGGTAACAAAAAAGGAATTAGTAATACTTATTAAAGCATCACTCGTTCCCACAATAAGGGAAAGATTATCAGGCAAGCAGTCTGCAACCCCGCTTAAGGACGAACTGGAACAGCAGAGACAAAAAATTAAATTCTATCAGCTTAATCAGCAACAAAGTAACGATAAGTAGGAAAAACATGGAATCAATTTTAATTGTTGATGACGATATAAATCTTTGCAAAGTTCTGCAGGAAGAACTTTCAGAAGTCGGCTACGATGCAGAATATGTAAACAGCGGCGATTCTGCATTTGATTTTCTTGCTAAATCTCATGCGGATTTAATCCTATTAGATTTAAAAATGCCGGGCAAGAATGGCTTTGATGTGCTTAGAGAGTTAAAGGAAAAGAAAATTCAGGTTAAAGTTATTGTGCTTACAGCATATGCCGATGTTAAAAGTGCTATTGATTCTGCTAAATTAGGCGCTACCGACTTTATTAGCAAGCCATATGATTTTGACGAATTGTTGATAACAATAAGAAAAGTGCTGCAAAGAGATACGTAATAAAATGAAAATAAGCTACAGGATACTAATAATAAATTTTGCTATCGTTGTTCTTATTCTTGGAAGCTCTGCAATTGCGTTTTACTCAATAATGTATAATGTCCTTTCCTCACAACAGTCAAAATATTTATTAAGCTCTTCAAATGACTTTATTTATAATACCAGGACTATTTTACAAGAGTCGGATGATGAGTTCCAGTATATTATCAAGAATAAAATAGATAATATCTTTAGCTCGCCTTACCTAAACACTAAGAACATAGACTTTATTATTGAAACGCAGGATAGCCAATCCGATGTTATAATTAATAAAATTCATAAAGAAAACTTAGACTTCCCTTCATCAATAAACAGTTTAAAAGAATTCAGGGCTAATAATCCCTTTACAATTATCCAAACAGCCCAACTGCCTAACGGCCATTTTTATTATTACGGAACTATCATTTCAAACTCTTTCTTGGCTGAACTTTCCAGTAAGATAAATGCCGATATTGCAGTGGTAGATAAAGGCAGCGTAGTTGAAGTTTCAAATGAAACACACAACTGGAATAATCTATATGTACTTAATGAGATTTATAAATCACTCGCTTCAAAGAATAATTTTGACCTGGTTACAAAAAGCACAGAATCACTTGATGTAATTGCAACCATTTATAAACCATCTACAGAGTACTTCCAGGCAAACAAACTTCAGTTTATAATATTTACTACCCTGAGTGAAGCATCTGACCTAAGAACAAGCCTTAGAGACATAGTTGTCATTATCGGCTGTGCAGGCATTATCCTGTCTCTGATTTTAACGCTTGTTTTTACTGATAAAATACGCAAGCAAATTACGCAGCTAAATAATGCCACCAGAATAACCAAAGAAGGTAATTTTCAAAATAAGATTGCGGTACAAAGCAAAGACGAACTGGGCCAGCTTGCAGGCGCCTTCAATACTATGCTTGATGAATTAAGAAAAAACGAAATAGCAAAGAATGAATATTCTGAATTTATTACACTATTAAATCAGAACCCGACTCTTGCAGAGATATCAGAGTCTGCATTACATAAAATTATATCAACCTGCGGGTTTACAATCGGAGCGCTTTATACTTTTCAAAATGGTGAAATAAACCTTACCAGCTCATACGGAATAGGAAAAGAAATATCATTTATAAATAAGAAGGACCTTTTCGATTCTGTAATAAAGAACCAGGAAATAATTGAGATTTCATCTGAAACAGGCAGCGGCCTGCCGGTTGTTTCTGCCGGGATATTTTCATTGGAAATACGTTATTTGTTAATTATTCCTATCGTTTACAACAACAACGTAGTAGCAATAGTTGAGCTTGGCTCTATAAATAAACCTTCTGTAGAAACTAAAGAATACCTGACAAAAATAAAAGAACAGCTTGCCATTGGTATTACAAACGCAGTGGCATATGTTCAACTGGCAAACCTGGTAACTGAACTTAAAACACTAAATGAAGATTATCAGAAACAGAACATACAAATTAGAAAACAAAACGAGACTTTAATTGAACTGCATAATAAATTAAAAGAGAAAGCCGCAGAATTAGAAATTGAAAAACAAAAAGCAGAGGAAGCAACAAAGCTAAAATCTCACTTTTTGGCAAGCATGTCGCATGAACTTCGTACACCAATGAATTCCATTCTTGGCCTGACAGAATTGCTTATTGAAGATAAATCCCTTACTCCCAAAAACAAAGAAAGAATTGAAGTAGTATTTAAAAGCGGCAAACGGTTAATGAATCTGATAAACGATATTTTGGATTTATCTAAAATAGAAGCCGGCAAAATGTCTATTCATAATGAAGATGTTTTATTAGAAGATCTTATTAAAGAGGTGGAGAACTCAATTATTCCTCTTGTCAGCCACAAGAACCTCAGCTTTAAAATCGTCAGGGATTTTAATACAAATATTATTATCAGTACTGATAAGGGCAAAGTAGTACAGGTATTGATTAATCTTCTCGGCAACGCCGTTAAATTTACCGAAGCGGGGTTTATAGAACTCCACGTATCAAAGCATGAAGACAAAAGTTTAGAATTTAACGTAATTGATTCGGGCATAGGAATCTCTACTGAAGGCCAAAGAATAATTTTTGAAGAATTCCGGCAAATTGATGAAACTACTACCCGTAAATATGCAGGCACAGGGTTGGGATTAGCCATAAGCAAAAAAATTGCCGACCTTATGAACGGCAATATAAGCGTTAAAAGCGAACTTAGTAAAGGCTCTACTTTTACTTTTGTTATTCCCCTCAACATTATAAAATTCAGAGAATATTCTAACACCTCTAAACTTAACATAAGTACTCTAATAAAAAATCGCTACAATCCCATACTTGTAATTGATGATGAGCCCGATGTAAGATACACAATTGGGCAGTATCTTATAGCCAATGGTTATGATGTTGCTTATGCAAGTAATGGCAACGAAGGCATTGAAAAAGCAAAAGAACTCCAGCCTTTTGCTATTACCCTCGATATTATGATGCCCGGTAAAGACGGGTGGACCGTTCTTAAAGAATTAAAGAAATTGGAAGAGACGAAAGATATCCCGGTAATTCTAATTTCTATTCTGGGAGATAAAAACCCCGGTTATGGATTAGGGGCATATGAATATTTTATTAAACCCATTGCACCCGATAAGCTAATTAATGCCTTTAAAAATCTTGAAGCTCTTGCAAAAAAGAAGATAGAAAAAATTGTACTTGTTGATGATGACGAAACCGAGTTTGAAAAATTCAAAAATGCATTTGCTCAGGATAACATCAGAATTGAATATATAAAAGACAGCGAACTGGCATTCAGTAAAATATTTGAAGTTCAGCCGGATTTAATAATACTCGATCTTATGATGCCTAATATTGACGGAGTTTCATTATCGCATAAGCTTAAGTCTAATAAAAACACAAAACATATTCCTATAATCATAAGCACTGCAAAAGACCTGACACCGGAAGAACGAAATTCACTAAGCGGAATTGTTGAGGAGATATGTATAAAATCAAATGGGAATCCTGCTGATATTTTGAATGTTGTAAAAGAAAGAATACGGATGCAGGAGAATACTGCCGCTTATGGTATAAAGGAAACAAACACAGTAAATACCTTGCCCGAGGAGCAAAAAGAAAAGATAGAAGCAGGTGATCAGAATATTGCCTACCAGGGCTTAGTATTAATTGTTGATGATGATCCGGACTCTCTTTTTACAATTAGTGAAATTGTGGAAGTTTGCGATTGCAAAACAATGCTTGCAAAGAACGGAATTGAATGCATAAAAACCTTAGAACATACAATACCTGATTTGATTTTACTTGATATTATGATGCCTGAATTAGATGGTTTTCAGACAATTAGCCGGATAAGACAAAATGAAAAATGGGCACATATTCCGGTTTTTGCCATTACCGCAAAAGCTATGCTTGAAGATAAACAGGTTATTCTAACTCATGGTTTCGACGATTATATAGCTAAACCTGTTAATTCAGGAGTGCTTGCATTTAAGATTGAACGATTATTTACAAAACAAAATAAAGAATGAGATGAAGAAAATATTAGTTGTTGACGATTTACCGGAAAACGTATTTATGTTACAGGACCGGCTTGAAAAGGAAGGTTATGAAGTTATTACTGCATATGACGGTAAAACTGCTATTGATAAAACAATGAGTGAATTGCCTGATTTAATATTGCTTGATGTTATGATGCCGGAAATATCCGGAATAGATGTTTGCCGTATTTTATCTACAGACCCTGCATCAGGTAATATTCCCATTATTTTAGTAACTGCAAAATCCAGCGCAGAAGATACAAAAGCCGGGTTGGAAGCCGGTGCTTTCGACTACATAAAAAAACCATTTAACAGAGTAGAATTAATTGCACGGGTAAACTCTGCGCTTAAATTGTCTGAGGCTCATAAACTTTTATTAGAGTCCGAACAGAAAAATACTTTTACTGCAACAGTAGTAACAACAAATCATAAAATTAAACAACCCCTTACATTAATAAGCCTTTCTTCTGCTGCAATTAAAAGAGAACTAAAGAAAGATGATGTTTCAAAAGATGCAATATTAAAGAGGTTAGCATATATTGAAACAGCTATAAAAGAAATCTCAGATATACTTAATCATATGAACTCGATTAAAAAACCAATCTTCTCCGATTATGTAAAAAACATAAAGATGGTTGAATTTGATGAGAAAAAGGAAGAGGGGTCAGATTAACTTTTGAATTGTTGAAAGCATAGTTTCAAACTCATAAGGTTTGGAAAGCATTGCGGTAATGCCTGCTTTTTTATAATCGAAATTATCTCCAAAATTAATACTGCCGGAAGAGAGAATTATATGCATATCAAGTTTTAATTCTTTTATTTTCTTAATACAGGTTAAACCATCCATTTCCGGCATGTTATAGTCTATTATTGCCAGGTCAACTTTAATTTCTTCAGTTAAAACTTTAAGGGCTTCTGTACCGGAAGAGACTTTAATTACATTATAGCCATAAGATTCCAAAAGCTCTGCAAGAAGGTCGCGCAGCATTGTCTCATCATCAGCAAGTAAAATAATTTTATCGGCAGATATTTTTTTATCTTCAGATTTTGGCTCAAATGCCGGAATGAATACATCAAAGGTTGTACCCTGATTTATAATGCTTGATACTTCTATTTGCCCTTTATGAGCCTTAATTATTCCATAAGTTACATAAAGGCCTAATCCCGAACCAGATCCGCTTTGCTTGTTTTTAGTAGAAAAATATGGATCAAATATTCTGATTAAATTCTCTTCTTCAATTCCGGAGCCGGAATCTTTTATAGAGAACCAGACATAATTTCCCTTATTAAGCAATGGATGATTTTCTATGTTTGAATCATTAATATTAATATTCTCTGCCGTTAAAGTTATTTTTCCCTTGTCGGGTATAGCTTCCTTAGCATTAACACAAAGATTAAGAAGCACCTGGTAAACTTCGGTACTATCTCCAAGAATATCGTGTAAATTCTCACGTACATGGCTTTCAAAGGCTATCTTTGCCGGAAAGGTTTGTGTTATAACCTTAGAAATCTCAGAGAACAGCATATTGGGTTTTACTAATTCCCGTCTTTTAGGAGTCGGCTTGCCGAACGAAAGCAGTCCCCTTGTAAGATCACGAGCCCTGATAGAACAGTTTTCTATATTATCAAGCAGCCTGTAGGCATCTTCCTTATCCGAAATACGTTTTTTAAGCAGATTAATACTTCCAAAAATACTTGAAAGCAGATTGCTGAAATCATGCGCCATACCGCTGCTTAACTTCCCTATTGTTTCCAGCTTCTGGGACTGTAAAAGCCTGCTTTCCAAAGCAGTATTTAGTTCCCTTGTCCTATTGTTACTTATCGTATAAGAGAGCAAAGCAGCAAACTGTTCGGCATTATCTACATCTGCATCCGTAAAGTAACCTTCTTTTCTGCCGATAATTATTGATGCAAGAAGTTTGTCGTCAAAAAAACAGGGTGAAATAATAATTGAACTGCATTGAATAGCCTGCTTTATCTGGAAACCTATACTGTCCGGTTTATCTGCAAGCAATAAAGAATGTTTATTTACAAGCAGCCATTTATTTATATAAGATGAACTTGCAAGAATTTCCTTTTCAATTTCTCCATGGTTATTTATTTCATTATCCGGATCAAAGAACCGGAATTCTCCTTTTTGCGGGTCTTCATTATGAAAAATTATTATTCCGGTGTTCCCCGCAACAGCCACAACATCCATTTCAAGAATTCTTTCGGCAAGCACCGATAATGATTTTTCTTTTACAAGCAATGTAAGTATCTGTGAAAGTGTTTTGGGAAATGGAAGGCTCTTGCCATCTGAATATTTAATTACTGCCTTTTTTAGTTTAGCAACAGGTTCAGCATCCAGCAGATAGCCTTCAATTTTATTTTTTACTTTAATAGCTGTAATAATCAGGCGGAGGTCGACAAGATCTATATTAACTACTGTTTTATTTCCGAATTTTATTTTTTTTAAGGCAGGATCGGAGTTAAACAATTCGGAGATTGCAATCCCTTTTAATTTTTTTAATCTGCAATCATATTTAAATTTTTTATTGAACCAGACAATTTTTTTCTTGTTGTCGGCAACAGCTAAAGAACGTTCATCATATTTTAAGAGATCATAAATGGTATTCAGATAATTTAACTGCCCGCTCATTAGCTAAACTTCTCTTAGTTCATATTTTTTTATTTTAGAATAAAGCGTCTTAGGGCTTATCCCAAGCTGGAAAGCTGTCAGCGCCCTATCCCAATGGTTAATTTGCAAAGCATGTTCAATTTGCCTTCGTTCTATTTCGGCAAGGCTCAGCACTTCTTCATCTTCCTGTAACTTATGCGCTTTTTGAGCCATTCCCTTTAGCGTATCCAGTGGAAGGTTTAAATCTTCGGGTTCTATATGATCATTTTCAGCAAATATAATTGCGCGTTCTATTATATGTTCAAGCTCTCTTACATTCCCCGGAAAATCATATTTTAATAAAGCTTTTTCAGCTTCGGCTGAAAGCTTTTTGGGGGAACGAATAGGAGACTTAACTCCAAGGAAATGATTAGCCAGCAGAAGAATATCTTCTCTTCTTTCTCTTAAGGGAGGGATGATTAATGTTATCACATTCAACCTGAATAAAAGGTCTCTTCTAAAATTTTTATTGCTTGTTTCTTCAAGCAGGTTTCTGTTGGAAGCGCCTATTACCCTTACGTTAGAAGTAAGGTTTGTAATACCGCCTATTCTTCTATATTCTCCATT
>JARLHB010000116.1 GCA_031292465.1 Ignavibacteriaceae bacterium | reverse complement strand
TTTATTGTATTGAGGTATGCATTAGGTGTTACACCCTGTTTGATATTGGTGTCTGAAAACTCTCCTTTGCCGCAGTTCAAATAAAAGCCCCAGTTGTAGTTTAATTTAAGTTTATTAAAATATTTTAGAAAAGTATCCGGTTTAATGCAGTTTATACCGATAGCGAGCGGGGAATAATCTGCAATATATTTTAACACATAATCTGCTTTCTCACCTGAATACAATCTAAAGTTTTCATCAAAAAAAATGCTTAATATATAAGGGATATTATTCTTACTGCAATGGCCGCAGATTATCTTAATTTCATCAAAATGATTTTGCGTTTCATTTAAAATAAAATTACAACCGCTTTCCATCAGTAAATCGATATGTTTTGAGTGATTCGCTTTAAGCTCTTTGGCTGTCACTTTTCGTTCCGGCTGATAGCTGTCCTCTGCGGGCGAGTTGGATCCTGCAATAAAGACAGGCAAGCCTTTTGCTGCTTCAATTGCTAATCCCACGCTGTTTCTTACAAGTAATTTGATGTTTATGCGCTTACCGTATTTTTCAACGGCAATAGGGTTTGTCCTGAATGTATTGGTTGTAATTATATCTGCGCCGGCTGTAATATACTGTCTGTGGGCATCCAATACGAGTTCGGGTTTTTCCAAATTTATAAGTGACATCCACATATTGCCATCAACTTCAACGCCCATCTGCTGCAATAAACTACCCATAGCGCCGTCCAATATTAGCGGCCTGTTGATTCGTTTCGATAAAGAAAAAGGATTTATGTTATTTAATAACATTATGTTCTGCCATAATTTCTTCTAAAAACGGTTTGAATCCTGTTTCCACCTGTTCAACTGTTATATCGCTTAAGTTATAGTTTGTAGTAACAACGCAGTCGAATTTTGTATTATACGGCGACCAGATAACATCCTGTGTATTATATTTTACAAATATTCCGTAAGTAGGAATATTGAATGCCGAAGCAAGATGAACAGCTGCTGTATCAGGGGTAAACAGTAAATTAAGTTTTGAAATAACAGCAGTAAATTCGCTGTAATCCTTTGAATAAAAATAATTGTATTTATCAGCTGCTATTTCTGCAACTCTGTTTGAATCTTGCGGGGAAGACAACAATAAAATATTAACATCATATTGTGACAGGAAATTGAGAATGCTATTAAAATTATTTACACCCCAGAATCTTGCATCGCTTCCCGCGGATATGTTAATTCCTATTAAGAATTTATTTTGTTTAAATTTCTGAGAGATTATTTTATCAGCCTTTGCATGGGTTTCTTCTGTCAAATAATAATGCAGCTTTATCTTTGATTTATCCGGATGAATATTAAATAACTTTGTTATTTCCATAACCCTGTCAACAACATGGTGAACGGTGCTGTCGAGGCGTGGAATTGTACGGGTGTAAATACTTTTGTTGCTTTTCTCCAGTCCGAATTTATTTTGCGCATTGCACATTGCGATCAGGAAGCTTACAGTAGTAGAAACGTCATCATGCAAATCCACAACTGTATCAATTTTTTCATCATTTATAAATCGTAAAGTATTAAAGAAGCCTTTAATACCTTTTTCAAACAATACAAGCTTATCAATGTCCTTGTTATTTGTATAGGCAGCACAATTCTTACGGTCGGCTAAAACATAAATTTTACTTTTTAGCGAATGTTTTATCTCATGAAGCAGGGGAGTAGTAACCAAAGCATCCCCGATTCGGTTAAGCCTGATAAACAATATTTTAGATGTTTCATCAAAGGCATCTTTATGCGTACCCTTCGGCTTGCCTTTAAGTAAAAGCAATATTTTAAGCATTAAGTTTTTTAATAGTATTTCTATCTTTTTCATTTGATAATACACATTCCCAAAATTATAATCCCCTCCTTTATAAGGAGGGGTGGGCTTTAGCCCGGGGTGGTCGATTATTTTGGCACTATATACAATAGGCTAAATTATAAATATCTGCTCAAACCCGTTGTAACTCCGCTGCCTTTTTAACTACATTATCTACAGGCAAATCAATAAAACACTCATGCTTATAAGGACATTCGGTTTTATTACAGATTATACAGAATAAATCATCTTTAATTACATAGCTTGAATTATCAGCATAAGGACCGTGCATTTTAGGATCTGTCGGTCCGAACAGCCCGATTGTCGGCACACCTAACGCCGCTGAAATGTGCATAGGCCCGGAATCATTAGCAATAATAAGATTACAGTTATTAATTAGCCCAGCCATTTCTGCTACGCTTGTTTCAGGAGCCATTACAACAAGATCAGGCAAATGCTGTTTGATATAATCTGCATCCTGTTCATCTCCCGGGCCCCAGAGAATTAAAAACTTCATACTAAAAGTGCTGTTAAGCGCTTTGCATATCTCAACCCACTTTACAGCGTCGCATCTTTTAGAAGCCCAGCCCCCCGATGGAATTATGCCGGTAATAATTGTCCCTGCGGGAAAATTTTTCTTTATAAAGTGGATCAGGCCATTCGCATTCGGAACCAGGAGCGGGGACTTTCCGCTCTTTAATTCCCAGGCAGCGCCGGCTTTGCTGCTCGCAAGGCCGGCGGCGCCTACATATTCAGGAGTGCGACCTCATTGGCGAAGGAAATGGCGGAGAACCGGGTTGGGCCGATATGAAACTAGAGGGCCGTACTTCGACATTGCAGGACTT
>JARLHB010000115.1 GCA_031292465.1 Ignavibacteriaceae bacterium | reverse complement strand
TTTGATTATATCATTAACACCGCGGTTAATCGCGGTGTTAATGATTACCAAGAAAAATTTTTCAACCGTTTAACGGTTTACCTGTCCCTTTATATTTAAAGAACAAAACACATAATTGAATATTTATGAATTTGTTAAGAGTTTTCACACAGCCTGTTAAATCATGGGCTTTATCCCAAATATAAACTATTAACCGTTTCAACGGTTTATTTTATAATTTCGAACAACGGGTTTATTGACATTAATTATCCTCTTGATTAAACTGCATTAGTGGAAGTTTGTTAGTTTTTTATTCAGGGTGGTTTACCGGTTACGGGGGAACCATAATGGGTTCTCGTATTCTTGTTTCAGAGATAGTTTTTCTGATTATTATTCAGGAGCAGGTGTGAAACGTTTAATTTTTTCTTCTCTTTTACTTTGTACTTTTACCTTAGAACTTTGCACTTTCCCGGGATGCAAAAGCCCTACTGCACCGGTGAATAATAAGCAGTCCGATACAACAAGCCACAATTATGTATGGCAAACATTCATACTTGGAGATGGCAATTCAAGTATCTTGGATGATGTTACAATAATAAATGATACTCTCGCTTATGCCGCAGGCGAAATATATATAAAAGATTCTACAGGTGAATATGACGATTACAACGCTGCTGTATGGAATGGTCAGAAATGGAATTTACTGAAAATTAAAGTTGAAGACTATGGAGGAATAAGCGGATATTTCCCATTGAAAAATATATATGCTTTTTCATCTACAGATATCTGGTATTGTAGTGATGCGAATTTAATTCAATACTATAATTCGAATTATTATTCAAAAGCATTTTTTATGACTGGTGTGCCATTCAATGGACAGGTAAGAAAAATGTATGGAATTGATCATTCAAATATTTATTGCGTTGGATTAGGGGGTGCAATTTATCATTATAAAAATTTTACCTGGCAAAAAATAGACTTAGGAACAACCGCAAACATTTTTGATGTATGGGGAAATAAAAGCAGTAATAACACCAGCACAACAGTATATGTTCCTGTATCAGACCTGAATACTGATAACGGAATAAAAAAGATATTTAAAATAAAAGGCACACAGATAGATTCTCTCCAATGGAATACAGGTAAAAATGTTCTTTCTGTTTGGGGAACGGACGATGGCGGAACATTGTATGCCGCAGGAGACGGTATCTTTGTGAATAAAGGCAATGGTTGGGAAGGAATTTCATATGGAAGCGATACCAGGTTTTTCAGGATTCGCGGCGATGGCTGGAATAATATATTTGTTCGTGGAATAAGATTAGTCCCACCACTTAATGAAGTAATTGCGCATTATAATGGTTCAACTTGGAAAGAGTATGATGAATTGAGTGGGTATTATTACTATGGGATAGCAGTAAAAGGTAAGTTGGTTATAATAGTGGGTGAAAACGGGAATCAGGCTGTAGCAGTAATAGGTAAAAGAATAGACTAGTTATCTTAGTCTGATAAACAAAGGTGAACTGTATACCAAAAATTGAACAGAGAGTAGCTTTATTTAACCGGGAGAAAAAATGAGAGGTATTATTTTAGTCTTTTTATTCCTCAGTGTTTTATCTGATTGTTTATTTGCACAGCAATTTAGTATTAAGGCCGGTACCGGGTTTTCATCTGTTTACCAGGCCAACGAGAATAATTATTATAGAAATAAATCCTACCTGTTTTGCTTCTTAATTGGATATGAATTATAAATGGGCTTCATTATATCTAAATCCCTTTCAACCCTTTCCTTAATGATTTTTCCACGGCATTTTTAAAGCTTGTAAGATCAACAGGTTTATGGAATACATACTCAATTCCTAATTCGGTGTATTCTTCTATTGCATCCCTGTCTATATCGCCGCTAAGTATAATAATAGGCGGCTTCACTTTCAGGTCGGCCTTTTTCAATTCGGTAATAAACTGATACCCGTTCATAACCGGCATTAAATGATCGGTAATAACAAGCGCAGGAGTTGATGCAAGTATTATATCAAGCGCTTCTTTGCCGTTTGAGGCGATTTCTATTTCATAATCGGATGTGATATTTTTTAATATTTTTGAATAGAGCAGCCTGTCCGTTTTGCTGTCGTCCACTAAAAGTATATTTGCAGAGGCTATAGGCAGGGTGAATTTAAAGTCTGATCCTTTGCCGAATTCGCTTTCCACGTGAATATTGCCGCCGTGCTTTTCTACAATCTCTCTTACAAGGGAAAGCCCCAGCCCGGTGCCTTTTTCGCCTTCAGTTCCTTCGGATGAAAATTTTGCATCAATTCTGAAAAGCTTCTGTAAGTTTTCCGGCTTAATGCCCATGCCGGTATCCTTGATTGAAAATTCAAGGAACCTCATCCTCGGCGATTGTGCAACAGATATTATTATTGAACCGTATTTTGGCGTAAACTTAATTGCATTTGAAAGAAGATTATTAAATACCTGCAATAGCAAATCTTTATCGGCATAAACAAAAATATCATCTTTAACTCTTGAAACAATTTCTATGTTCTTTTGGAATGCGACACCTGACAAAGCGTTCAAAGAGTTTTCAATAATCCTGTTTATTTCAATCCTTTCGGGCTCAAAACGGATTCTGCCTGTTTGCAGCCTCGTCCAGTCAAGCAGTGAATTAACCAGAGACAGCATGGATTTGGAAGACTCTCTTATAAATTCAACGTACTGCCTGCGTTCATCGTCGTTTAAATCGGAATCGCTTAATAACAAATCGGTAAAGCCGAGGATAGAGGTAAAAGGAGTTCTCAAATCATGTGAAATAATTGAGATGAATCTGTCTTTAGTATCGTTCAGCTTTATAAGATTATCTGTTGATTTGGTTAATTCGTCTTCAGCTTTTTTGCGCAGCGAAATATCGCTTACCAGCCCGTAAATCTTTTGTATTTTCCCATCGTGGCCGCGTATCAGGTTTAATTTATTTCTTACCCAGACAATATTGCCATGCCTGTTAATAATCCTGCATTCAAATTCGCCTGAAAGTTGTATTTTACTTTTTAATAAAGTATTTAATCTTTTCTTGATGGCCGGAAAATCATCAGGGTGAATGATCTTAAGTATTAACTTGGAATCGCCAAGTAAATCCGATTGGGTATAACCCGTAATTTTTTCAACCGAAGTAGTATAAAAAGTCGGCCGTATAGAGTTCCCTATTTTATCGAATGTATATAAGAAATCGTCAATGTTTTCAGTAAGGTTGCGGTATCTTTCTTCTGAATCTTTAATAGCCTGCTGATTACGTTTTTTCTCGGTAACATCGCGGGCAATCATTACAATAAATTTTTTATTTTCATTTATAAAGTTCGAAAGGGATGCTTCAGCAAAAAAGTTAACATTGTCTTTGCGCTTTCCCATAAATTCAAACCTGTTCGGCATTTCGCGGTTATCATTCATCATTTGAAAATAAGCCGCTACTTTTGGAACATCATTGCCGGCAACAAGGTCAAGCAGGTCCTTATCAATCAGTTCCCCGTCGGTATTATAGCCGAATATTTTTACAAATGAATCGTTCATCATAACAATTCTGCCGTCGCACTCAACTACAACGCCGTCCTGGAAAGCAGTAAACATTGATTTAAAAACTTCAAGGTCCTTCTGAAAACTCTTCTTCTTTGTAATGTCTGTAAATACTGCATTGAAGTAGCTTAACCTGTTATTAACAATAACAGGCGAAATAGTTGCTTTCAAATAAATTTTGCCGCCGGAATTTTTAACCGCGGTCATCTCAAGTCCTTCAATCCCGAATTTCTCATAGGATTTCAATCTAAATCCGCTTGACTGCAGAAATTCGGGCGCAAGAATATCTATAATTGTTTTGTCGGATAATTCTAATTCAGAATAATTAAATGATTTGTAAAAAGCAGGATTGGCATATATAATTTTCCCGTTTAAATCTAAAGTGCAGATAAGCTCGGGAGAATGGGTAACAATGTTTCTGAATTTTTCTTCCGAAGATTTCAGTTGTTGCTCTATAGTTGCCCTGTCGGTAATGTTAGAGCAAAGGACCACGATTATACCGGACGCTTCATCAGCGATTGAAAATTTAGCATCAATAATTTCTTTCTGCCCGTCTTTTTTATATACAGTAAGGGTTATCTTCCAGATTTTGGCAATTTTTAATTCTTCTTTTATTCCGGCAAAATACTCAGTATCAAATACATCAAGAGCCCTGCCGAAAAATTTGCCGAACACTTCGCTGCGTAAATAACCAAATAATTGTTCCGAAGCTTTATTCCAGAAAATAATATCTCCATTAGAATCAACGGCAAACACGGCATCTGTTACAGCTTCAGTAATAGTCTGGTATTGTTTTAGTTCCTCAATCTCGCCTTTAAGCAGTTTCTTTTCGTTAATATGGTCGGTTATATCGTAGAAGAAGAAAAATATAAATTGTATTTGTCCGCGCCAATTAAGTAACGGTTCCATACGGCATTCAAATGCAACTGTATCGTTACCGAATAAAAGTTCCGTATTGAATTTTTCGGGATTTTTATTTTCAATAACAAGATTTAACCGGTTTTCTGCTTCTGTCTTAAAGTCGCCGGTAAAAAGGTGTGTAATTAACGAATCAGTCAGCCCGGAAGGTGTGCTTAGCTTTCCAATATTTTTACCGTATGAATATTTAATTTTCCCTTCAGCATCAGTAATAAATAAAATATTATCTAATCTGGAAACAATATTTTCAATCTGTGTGCTTCTTAAATCTTTTGATTGTGCGGTAACGGAAGAGACTTTAAAATCCTCGACAATTAAAATTCCGCCGGCAAAACGTTCGTTGAAAAAAACAGGAGAGCCTTTAATAATAACTTTTATCATACCGCCGTCTGCGGTTTTTACATTTCTTATTTCTTTTTCAAAACTGTTACCGTTTCCTAATTCCTTTAGATTTTCATCTATATTGTTTCCAGGGAAAATATTAGGATCAAATATACTTATTGCATCAAGCTCCGAATTTTTAAATTGATATAAAGCGGCATATTTTAAAAATACCTCATTTACAAAATTTATTTTCCAGTCGGTTGAAAATGTTATAATACCTACAGGCGCCTGCAAAATTAAATCAGGAACAATTGATTCCCCCTTTTTCAGTATATTTTCTATGGTTTTTGACATTCCTATTTCACGTTAAAAATTATCTACACATACCTGTACAATTATAGTGCTAAACTTTTTCCAAATTTTTAATTGCAGCGTCAAATTAAGATAAGCGGGAAAACCGGGTCAATAGAAGTTACCATAATATAATATAATATAAGTACTTATAAACATATTGCCTGGCAATAAATGAAACGCGTTGAGTAGAAAATGACCTGCCATCCGTACTAAATAAACCATTTAAAAGTGTATCATTATGAGCTTGCTGCATAATATTATGCAAAAAATAGTAATTATTTAGATTAGTGTAAATTCAAAAAGAAATTTGCAAATCATTTAATCCGGTATATATTGAATTAACAATCACTTAATATTTTTTATTAAATTAGCTTGTCAAATTCAGGAATTATTAATTGATAGGTAATCTTCTACAGAAATTAGGTAAAGAAACCTTAAAGTTTGTCCGTGAAATCGGGCAGGTTTCGGTGCTGTTTTGGGAAATAATAAAAAGCTTTAAATCGATTCCGCGCAGCAGAAATATTATACTTTACCAGATGGAGCATATCGGAGTAAACTCACTTCCATTGGTAATAATAATTGCTGTATTCACCGGAGCTGTTTCTGCATGGCAGGCTGCATATCAATTAAAAGGGCTTGCGCCGCTTTCATTTCTCGGAGGTTCCACAACCAGGGCAGTGATTACTGAGCTGGGCCCTGTTCTAACCGGGATTGTTATTGCGGGGCGTGTAGGCGCTTCAATTGCAGCGGAATTGGGAACAATGAAAGTTACCGAGCAAATTGATGCGCTGGAAACGATGGCTATTAGTCCCATACGGTATTTGGCAATGCCGCGGTTTCTTGCTGCAATACTTATGCTGCCTTTGCTTGTAGTTTTTGCCGATACTATTGCAGTATTTGGTGCATTCATAGTATCAAATTATTTCCTCGGTGTTTCATTCGCAGTGTTTTTCCTTTCTGTAAAAAGGCTGTTTGTTTTTTCAGACCTGGTTGCCGGGCTTGTAAAAACGGTATTCTTCGGCGGGGTAACTGCATTGCTCGGATGCCATATTGGTTTCAGAACCGAAGGCGGCGCCGAGGGCGTAGGGCAGGCTACAATTCGATCATTTGTCATATCTTCAGCACTAATATTAATACTTGATTATTGCCTTTGGATGCTTATATTCTGATCCGAATCGGTAATACGTACGCAGGATAAAAATTATTCAGGCGCTGATCTTTATCCATTTCTATTTATCTGATTACTATTACCAAAAAGTGGAAGAATTAACCGCCCGTAGATGAAAATGTTCCTTTGTTAGAAAATGATTGATTATATTATTTATAAGTATTAAGTTATTTCCGGAAGATTTGTTAAGTTCTACCCCCCTTAATGAATCTATATTATATGCCCGGTAGCCCTCCACCGGGCAATATTTTCTGAAGCCATTCTTTAGTTTAAACTTTCACTAATTTTTTGTAAAATGTAGTTTACGTTTTCAATTTTAATTGGACTGGCTGCTATTATGGAAAAAATCAAATATAACTTAGTTAAAAGAGATAAACCGGTTGTTCTGCCGGAAGAACTCGGGTTCGGAAAAATTTTTACGGATCATGTTTTCGAAATGGATTATTCTGCCGGCATAGGATGGCATAATCCTGTTATTAAAAAGCTTGAAGATATACCTATGCACCCCGCATCAATGTACCTGCATTACGGGCAGGGAGTATTTGACGGATTAAAAGCTTTTAAGACTGAATCCGGTGAAGTTGTAATTTTCAGGCCTCAAAGGCATATTCAAAGGATTAATAATTCCTCTAAAAAACTATGTATTCCTGAAGTTGATACGGAATTCCTGCTTCATGCATTAATGGAGCTTATCCGCATAGAGAAGGATTGGATACCTGCAAAGACAGGCGAAGCGTTATATATCCGTCCGTTTATTTATGGTTCGGAACCTTTCCTTGGCGTTAAGCCTTCTTCAGAATATAAGCTTATAATTATGCTTTCCCCGGTTGGCGCATATTATCCCGAAGGATTTAAACCTGTTAAAATATTAGTGACTGATGATTATGTAAGAGCCGTCAGGAAAGGCCTTGGCGACTGCAAGACTCCTGCAAATTATGCTGCAAGCCTTTTGGGAGGCGAAGTGGCAAAGAAGCAGGGATTTACACAAGTCCTCTGGCTTGATGGCGTTGAGCAGAAGTATATAGAAGAAGTAGGCACGATGAATATTTTCATTCAGTTCAAGAATGAAATTGCAACGCCAAAATTAGACGGCAGTATTTTACCCGGCGTAACAAGAGATTCGGTTATACAGATATTAAAAGACTGGAACATGAATGTTACAGAACGCCTTATCAGTATTGACGAAGTGGTTGAAGAATACAAAAAAGGAAATGTAGTCGGTGTATTCGGCACGGGAACAGCGGCAATCATTTCTCCTGTCGGCTGGCTTACTTATAAAGGTTTCGAAATGACCTTCAATAACGGGCAGCCGGGTGAACTTGATGTTAAGCTGTTTAATGAGATAACTTCAATCCATTACGGGAAAAAAGAAGATACGCACGGCTGGATTGTTCATGTAGAAAATAAGGAAGTTGAAGTTTAATATTCTCTGTAAAATATTATTCTGACTTTTTCTTTTGGCATCCTGTGGATTAAAATTCTGCAGGATGCTTTTTTTATTAAAAACCCGCACTATTCATTTCTGAAATAATCAAAAGTAATCTATTCTAAATTAAAGCTGTTAAGTTTATAATGTGAAATTTCCGCCACAGTATAATTCCGTTAAAGATTTACCCCGATTATATATTTTAATTTGTTAAAAAAGACTTGCGCATAGCAGAATTTTGGCATATTTTAAAAAGAAAGTAAAAGATATTATTTGAAACTAATCGATACTATGGGAAATATCAAACGAAATAAATTATAAATCAAAAAGCATGATTGCATTTTGAAAAGATATAATAAAAACCGAATTGATATTTACAAAGAGGCAGCAATTATTTTACTAAGCAGAATTAAACACCAATATATAATAACTAACTGCTTCCTGATTATTAAAGTCTATTAATCACTAATCAATATAATATATTAAATAATGGAGAATGAAATGAACTATCTGCCTAAAATTGGTAAAATATTGCTTATAGCCTGTTGTCTGGTTTTTAGCGCATTTGCGGGAGAAAAGAATAAGGCAAAAACTTATCCTGAATTTGAAGATGCGAAGATACTCCTAAAAGGCACCGACGGGAAGTGGGACGAAAAGAATACTCATACATGCAGTATTGTTGAAGCCAATAAAGACGGATACAAATATTGGGCATATTACGGCGTGAACCGGTATTGCGAAGCTCCTTCTACAAGAAGAGCGGGTTTAATAAGAAGCAACGATTTGGTTAACTGGGAAAAATATTCGGATGAAGCTGTTATTGATAACAATTGCAGATGGCCCACTGCCGTAATTGCAAACGGAACTTTTTATATCTTTTATGCAGAGTATGATGAGGAATGCAGCAGCCAGATTGTAATGGTTTCCAGTAAAGACGGTATTCATTTCGGTGATAAAAAAATAATTGCCCCTCTAGAAAAAGGGAAACAAAATCAGAACCCGTTTATTTATTTTGATAAAAAGACCGGGAAGTTTAACCTGTTCTATTATAATGGAATTGAACGCGGAGACAAATCAAAACAGGTATGGAAAATATGCCTGAAATCAGCTAAGGATATAGAACAAATTGATAAAGCTAAAACAAAAACTCTTCTTAGCGAAAAATATACAATAGCTGCACCTTCTATTTGCTATTTTAATAATCAGTACTATTTACTGATTGAAGCTTTTAACACAGAGAAGTGGGGCGAAAAATGGGTAACGCTTGCATTCTCGTCTTCATCAATCGATAAAGGTTATAAGCCGACTGCCAACAGCCTTGTACTTCAGGACAATGATGCCTGCGCTTTTCAATATGTTTTTAATAAACAGCTTTATATGACCTACTCTCATTGTGTTGACCCGAAAAATAATGAGTGGCTGTTAAAGATTAAAAAAGCAAAATAATATTTAATTATTACGGTAAAAGTCCGGTTTTCAAGACCTGTGAAACAAACTTTATTTAACATGGCTGTAGTTAGCTGATAAGCTACCACAGCCATGTTAAAGGCGCTGGTAAATCTATAAAACTAATAATCCCGCTTACCCGGAAATTATATCATACCGCTTTTCCAAATTCGGAGGACTATTAGGGTAGCGTTTATTTTACAAGACATAAAGAAGAAAGTACTGCTGAATGAAATTATTTAGAAGAATAATTCTTATAACATTTTTATGCACCCTATTAATTTCAGCCAAAGATTCAGAACAGGGGAAAATATATCTGAAGAACTGGCACATGAAATCTTCTTTACTCGTTAAAGATGCTGAGGCCGCCATTTCTACAGGAAAGTATAATACCGAAGGCTGGTATAAAGCACAGGTGCCGATTACAGTACTGAATACACTAATCAGAAACGGTGTATATCCCAATCCGAGGCTTGATCTTAATGACTTTTTAATCCCTGATGTTTCTGATGAATTTAATAAAAAGTATGATCTTGCTAAATACAGTTACCTGCCGGATCATAAAAATCCATGGAAAGATCCGTATTGGTTTACAACAGAGTTTACAATACCGAAGGAAGAAACAGGTAAGATTGTATGGCTGAATTTCAACGGAATAAACTACCGCGCTGATGTCTGGGTAAACGGTAAAAAGGTTGCTGATTCTTCCACTATGGCAGGGATGTTCCAGCGTTTTAAATATAATATAACGGATTATGTTAACCGTAACGGCAATAACTATGTTGCTGTTAAAATATATCAGCTGGACCACCCGGGAAATCCTAATCCCGGTATTCAAAAAGAAGTATTGGGAGACAACAGGAAATTTACAGACGATGTTTTTAAAGATGTTACTTTAAAAATATCCGGGGGCTGGGATTGCGCACCGGTTGTACGCGACAGGAATATAGGCATATATCAGGACGTGTATGTAAGCTTTACAAATGAGGTTGATATTGTAAACCCATACATTGTTACACATCTTCCTGTTCCTGATACAACTTCGGCAGATATTACAATCAGCGCTCAATTAGTTAATGTCAGCAATAAAACTCAAAAAGGTATTTTAAAAGGTAAAATAGATTTAATCAATGAAGTTGATTTTGTAACCTACACAAAAAAAATGCCCGGGAAGATGGAGAGTGTAACCTTTGAAAAAGAAGTGGAAGTTAATCCCGGTGATACTGTAAATGTAATATTCACATCAAAGGATTTCCCCCAACTTACAATTAAGAATCCATACTTGTGGTGGCCTAACGGATACGGCCAGCAGTATCTTCATAACCTTGAATTAAGTTATGTACTTGATAATAAGTTATCATCAAAGAAGGATGTTGAATTCGGCATACGGGAACTATCAAGTGACTTAAAGGAATTGAACGGCGAATACGGAAGGGTATTTTATATAAACGGTAGAAAGGTATTTTGCAAAGGGGGATGGCTTCAGCCCGATATACTTCTTGATATGGACAAAAAAAGATTCTATGATGAAGCAAGATTATTGGCAAATGCAAATGTTAATTTAATCGCAAATGAAGACCAGCCTGCTCCGCGTGAAGACTATATGGAAGCAGCCGACAAGTACGGCCTTATGCAGTGGGCAGTATTCTACCAGTGTTTTACCGCTGCACCGGGTAAAGAAACACAACATAACCCGCTGGATCATAATCTTTCCATTAAAAATTCACGCGATATATTACTGAGATACAGAAATTATCCCAGCGTTATCCTTTATGTAGCTGCCGTTGAAGTAACTCCCGATGAAGATATTTATACAAGGCTAAGAAGCTCAATTAAAGAACTGGA